>JAEPMM010000230.1 GCA_017643965.1 Marinobacter sp. | reverse complement strand
CTGGAAGACCTGGTGCGCGGTGTGATCAAGGACATCGGCTATACCTCTTCCGACGTGGGATACGACGGCGACACCTGCGGCATCATCAACATCATCGGCAAGCAGTCTGTCGACATCGCCCAGGGCGTTGACCGCCAGAAGCCGGAAGATCAGGGCGCCGGCGACCAGGGCCTGATGTTCGGCTATGCCAGCAACGAAACTGACGTACTGATGCCAGCGCCGATCACCTTCTCGCACCGCCTGGTGCAGCGCCAGGCCGAAGCCCGCAAGAGCGGCCTGCTGCCATGGCTGCGCCCGGATGCGAAAAGCCAGGTGACCTGTCGCTACGAGAACGGCCGTGTGGCCGGCATCGACGCCGTGGTGCTGTCGACCCAGCACGATGAAGACGTCACCCAGGCCGACCTGAAAGAGGCGGTTATGGAATTGATCGTCAAGCATGCGCTGCCGGCCGAGTTGCTGCACAAAGACACCAAGTTCCACATCAACCCCACCGGCAAGTTCGTGATCGGCGGCCCCGTTGGTGACTGTGGCCTGACTGGCCGCAAGATCATCGTCGACACTTACGGCGGCATGGCCCGTCACGGGGGCGGCGCGTTCTCCGGCAAAGACCCGTCCAAGGTTGACCGTTCCGCCGCCTACGCCGGCCGTTACGTCGCCAAGAACATCGTTGCCGCCGGCCTGGCCGAAAAGTGCGAGATTCAGGTGTCCTACGCCATCGGTGTGGCACAACCCACCTCGATCTCCCTGAACACCTTCGGCACCGGCAAGATCAGTGACGACAAGATCATCGAACTGGTACGCCAGAACTTCGACCTGCGTCCCTACGCGATCACCAACATGCTCGACCTGCTGCACCCGATGTACCGGGCTACGGCAGCCTACGGCCACTTTGGCCGTGAGCCACAGGAAATGACCGTGGGCGGCAAGACGTTCACTTCGTTCCCGTGGGAGAAGACGGATCGTGCGGCGGCCCTTAAGGACGCTGCCGGCATCTAGGTTGGTTCTGATGGGTCTGACTTTTTAGTTGGACCCTTGCTTTGGCCCAGTCCGCTGCCCTTGGGGGTGGCGGCGCTGAGGTAAGTCCTTCGGGGACACGCTCAAGCCATCCATGGCCGCTTAGCTTTGGCCATCCATGGCCAAAGATAGTCCCCGAAGGACTTACCTCACCACCGCTTCGCACAGTTGGTGAGGGCCTATCAATAATTGATTAGCAGCCATCAGCTTCCTCAATTCCGGGAGGCCTGAAACGCAACTTGAGGCGTATTGTTTGACCTCATGCGCCAAAGTTTGAAAAAGGGGGTGGGGAACGTCTTTCGCGGAATTTCGGAGGCCATGGATGGCCGGAGAGAAGCGCACATGGATGTGCTCGTAGCGGTTCCGCGAAAGACGTTCCCCACACCCGAAAACGCCCAAATTAGCGGTATCGGAGATTAACCTCCGAAACTAAAGAAAGCTGACAGGAGAACACCAATGAGCACTCCAGCAGAAAAACTGAACACTTTTGAAGATTTCAAAGTACGCGATATCTCCCTGGCCGAATGGGGCCGCAAGGAGATCAACATCGCAGAAGGCGAAATGCCGGCGCTGATCAAACTGCGCGAAAAATACCGTGCCGAGCAGCCGCTGAAGGGCGCCAACGTCATGGGTTGTATCCACATGACCATCCAGACCGCCGTGCTGATCGAAACCCTGATCGAACTGGGCGCCAACGTTCGCTGGTCCTCGTGCAACATCTTCTCGACCCAGGATCAGGCCGCTGCCGCCATCGCCGCCAAAGGCATTCCCGTGTTCGCCTGGAAAGGTGAAACCGACGAAGAGTATGACTGGTGCCTCGAGCGCACCGTTGGGGCCGACGTCGAGGGCTGGGAACCCAACATGATCCTGGACGACGGCGGCGATCTGACCGCTCTGCTCCACGAGAAGTATCCGGAAATCCTGGCCAACTGCCACGGTGTGACCGAAGAGACCACCACCGGCGTTCACCGCCTGCAGGAAATGCTGCGCGACGGCAAGCTGAAGGTTCCGGCCATCAACGTCAACGACTCCGTAACCAAGGCCAAGAACGACAACAAGTACGGTTGTCGCCACAGCCTGAACGACGCCATCAAGCGTGCCACCGACCACCTGATGTCCGGCAAGAAAGCGCTGGTGATCGGCTACGGTGACGTGGGCAAGGGCTCCGCGGCTTCCCTGCGCCAGGAAGGCATGATCGTGAAGATCACCGAAGCCGATCCGATCTGCGCCATGCAGGCGTGCATGGACGGTTTCGAAGTGGTGTCTCCGTACATTGACGGCGTCAACACCGGCACCGAAGCGGGCGTGGATCGCGCACTGCTGCAGAACACCGACCTGCTGGTGACCACCACCGGTAACATGAACGTGTGTGACGCCAACATGCTCAAGGCCCTGAAGAGCGGTGCCGTGGTGTGCAACATCGGTCACTTCGACAACGAAATCGACACCGCCTACATGCGCAAGAACTGGCAGTGGGACGAGGTCAAGCCGCAGGTGCACGTGGTGTATCGCGACAAGGCCACCAATGATCACCTGATCCTGCTGTCCGAGGGTCGCCTGGTGAACCTGGGTAACGCCACCGGTCACCCGTCACGGATCATGGACGGCTCCTTCGCCAACCAGGTGCTGGCGCAGATGTACCTGTTCGAGCGCAAGTTCGCTGATCTGCCGGAAGACGCCCGCGCCAAGGGTGTGTACGTACAGGTACTGCCCAAGCATCTGGACGAGGAAGTGGCCCGTGCCATGGTGGAAGGTTTTGGTGGCGTAATCACCAAAATGACCCCGGAGCAGGCCAAATACATCGGTGTACCGGTCGAAGGCCCGTACAAGCCGGAAAGCTACAAGTACTGATCGGGTATCAAGATGGAATCCCAGACACAGTTCAAGCGCCGTTTCAGCTTTGAATTTTTCCCGCCCAAGACCGACCAGGGCAAGGAAAAGCTGCAGAACGTGCGAAACCAGCTGGCCGAGGTGAATCCGGATTTCTTTTCGGTCACCTTCGGTGCCGGTGGCTCCACCCGGGAGCGCACCATTGAAACCGTGCTGAACCTGCACAAGCAGGGCATTTCCACGGCGCCGCACCTGTCCTGCGTGGGGGGTACCCGCGCAGAGATCGGCGAGCTGCTGGATGTGTACAAGGCCAACGGCATCAACCGCATTGTCGCCCTTCGCGGCGACATGCCCTCGGGTATGGGAGCGGCCGGTGAGCTGCGCTACGCCAACGAGCTGGTAGCCTTCATTCGCGAGCACAGCGGTGATCATTTCAACCTGGAAGTGGCGGCCTACCCGGAGTTTCACCCCCAGGCCCGCAGTGCCGAGGAAGATCTGAAGAATTTTGCTCGCAAAGTGGAAGCCGGCGCCAACAGCGCCATCACGCAATACTTCTTCAATGCGGACAGCTACTTCTACTTCATCGACCGTCTGGAGAAGATGGGCGTCACCATTCCGGTGGTGCCGGGCATCATGCCCATCGTCAATTTCTCCAGCCTGGTGCGGTTCTCGGACATGTGCGGTGCGGAGATTCCGCGCTGGATTCGCAAGCAGCTTGAAGCCTATGGCGACGACAGCGATTCCATCCGCCAGTTCGGTGAGGAAGTGGTTACCGAAATGTGTGAAAAGCTGCTCAGGGCCGGTGCTCCCGGGTTGCATTTCTACACCCTGAATCAGGTCGAGCCCAGCATCAGCATCTGGAAAAACCTGGGCATCAGTGAGCGGGAGAAGATCGCTTTCTGATGCTGTCCTCAGTGTCGGATTACGGCCCGCTGGGCCTAATCCGACCTACATAACTTCTGGCGTTCACCAAACCCGTAGGTTGGATTAGGCCCAGCGGGCCGTAATCCAACACCAGCCTCCCAAACGCTTCTTTGCTCCCCCCAAGCATTTGATTTTATGCACATCTCCCGTTAATGGTCTAAAGTGAATTGGATGCAGTTCCATTAACGCTCCCCGACAGACACTGTCACCAACTGTGTCCATCGGCTTGCCTTACCGGGCAAAGGGAGCCTCAAAAGAAAGAGAAGGAGAAAGCATGAGCACGAAATGGATGAAAACACTCGGAGCCAGTCTGGCCCTGACCGTGGCAGCCGGCACCGTGAGTGCCGAAACCCTGCGAGTGGTGACCGACCCCAGCTTTGTACCCTTCGAAATGATGGACCAGGAAACCGGAGAAATGATCGGTTTCGACATGGAAATCATTGCCGAAGTCGCCGAGCGCGCGGGCTTTGACTACGACCTCAACACCATGGATTTCAACGGCATCATTCCTGCCCTGCAAACGGGTAACGTGGACATTGCCATCGCCGGCATCACCATTACCGAAGAGCGCCAGCAGATTGTCGATTTCTCCGACCCGTACTACGACTCCGGCCTGCGGGTTCTGGTGCGCGTCGACAACGACGAGTTTGACGAGTTAGCAGATCTTGAGGGCAAAAAGATCGGCACCAAGATCGGCAGCACCAGTTACGATTACCTGATGAAGTCCCTCGACGAGAACGACGGCGTGACGCCGTACCCGGGCAGCTCCGATATGTACATGGCGCTGATGTCCCGCAGCGTGGATGCGGTGTTCTACGATGCGCCGAACGTGGGCTACTTCGCCAGCACCAAGGGCGAAGGCAAGGTGAAAACCGTTGGCAAATTGTACGAAGGCCAGCAGTACGGTATCGCACTGAAAAAAGGCAGCGAGTGGGTTGAAGGTGTGAACGAAGCCCTCGCCGCCATGAAAGAAGACGGCACCTACAAGGAAATCTACGAGAAGTGGTTCGGCGAAATGCCGGAAGACGAATAAGGCCCTGGCTGTATCGGCCTGATTCTATGCGCCGGGGTACTCGCCTCGGCCGCATCTGACGCCCACTTCCTCCGGAGATGCTATTGTGGAATTCCAGTTTCAGTTCGACTGGCAAGCCGCCATCGACTCTATTCCTTTCCTGCTCAAGGGCATTCCCTACACCCTGCTGATCTCTTTCGGTGGCCTTGCAATCGGCTTCGCCCTCGGCATCCTGTTCGGCCTGCTCAGCATCAACAAGAAATGGTTCCTGAAATGGCCCGCCACCGCCTACATCGAAATTTTCCGCGGCACCCCGATCCTGGTGCAGGTGCTGTTCATTTTCTACGGGCTGCCGGATCTGGTCGGCGGGCCGATTGATCCGCTGACGGCCGGCATCGCCGCCATTGCGCTGAACTCCGGCGCCTACATTTCCGAAGTCGTCCGCGGCGGGGTCCAGTCCATTGACCGTGGCCAGACCGAAGCCGGGCTGTCCCTGGGCTTGTCCCGCACCCAGACCTTCTGGTCCATTGTCTGGCCCCAGGCGTTTCGCCGCATGATTCCGCCACTGGGCAATCAGGCCATCGTCAGTATCAAGGACACCTCCCTGTTCTCGGTCATCGGCGTCGGTGAACTGGTGCGTCAGGGGCAGATCTACATTGCCAACACCTTTACCGCCTTCGAGGTGTATTTTGTGGTCGCCATCCTCTATCTGGCCATCACCCTCTCCCTGTCCCTGATCCTGCGCCTGGTTGAACGGCGCGGGCTGGCGTCTGTCTGAAGGAAACTGTCCCATGACTCAGATCGTAAAAATGCAGGGCATGAACAAATACTTCGGCAATCTGCATGTCCTGAAAGATATCAATTTGTCCGTTGAGCAAGGCGAAGTGGTGGTGATTATCGGCGCCAGCGGCTCCGGCAAATCCACCT
>JAEPMM010000225.1 GCA_017643965.1 Marinobacter sp. | reverse complement strand
GGAAGCACTGAAAGACCAGGGTATCGTGATTGATTACGTGGTCGAAATCGCGGTGGACGACGAAGAAATTGTCAGCCGTCTGTCCGGTCGTCGCGTTCACGAAGGCAGTGGCCGCATCTATCACGTGAAATTCGATCCCCCCAAGGCGGAAGGCAAGGACGATGAAACCGGTGAAGCGCTGGTTCAGCGTGAAGACGACAAGGAAGAAACCGTACGCAAGCGCCTGAAAATCTACCACGAACAAACTGCGCCGCTGATCGGCTACTACCAGGACTGGGCCTCCCGTGACGCAACCGCCGCGCCGAAATATGTGCGGGTGGAAGGTGTGGGCAGCCTGGACTCGATCCGCGATCAGATCCTTCAGAAACTGAAGTAACGGTTCGACCGTTCTGAACCCGTCAGCGTGAGGCAACCGCAGCATCCGTGAAGTTACTGGCCCTGGATACCTCTTCGGAAGGCTGTTCGGCAGCACTGCTGGTCGACGGCCGTGTGTCTGAACGCTTTGATCTGGCGCCGCGAGGCCATACCCGGCTGTTGATGCCAATGATTCGTGAGCTGCTGAGCGAACAGGATCTGGTGCCGGCAGACCTGGATGCGCTGGCGTTTGCCTGCGGCCCCGGTTCGTTCACTGGGCTGCGGATTGCCACGGGCGTGGTGCAGGGCCTGGCGTGGGGGCTGGATCTTCCGGTTCTGCCAGTGTCCTCGCTGGCGACCGTTGCGCTCGGGGCAATGGATACGCTGGACGTAAACGACGGCGACGGTGTTGCCGTGGCTTTCGATGCGCGCATGGGCGAAGTTTATTGGGGCTGCTTTGAGGCTCGGGGCGGCCGCCCGAGGTTGCTGGGCGCTGAACAGGTGTGCGCGCCCGAGGCTGTCAGCCTGCCGCCGGTCTCCGGCCGCTGGGCCGGAGTCGGACAGGGCTGGCGCCTGAAGGATCAGATGCCGTCAGCTGTTGTGTCTGCCGCCGTGGCGGTGGATGACGCGCTGGTGCCCCGCGCCAGCTGCGTGGCCCGCCTGGCCAGCGATGCGCTGGCGAACGGTGGCGGAGTGTCCGCGGCCCAGGCTCAGCCGGTCTATATCCGGGACGAGGTGACCTGGAAAAAGCTTCCCGGTCGCTGATCAAACCCTCACTCCTTTGCGGAAATCTTGCCGATGGAACTGTGGCATATCATTGCTCTGGCCGTGGTCCAGGGGCTGACGGAATTCCTGCCGATCAGCAGTTCTGCCCATCTCATTCTGCCGTCACAGGTGCTCGGTTGGCCCGACCAGGGGTTGGCGTTCGATGTGGCCGTGCACGTGGGTACACTGACCGCGGTCATGTGGTATTTTCGCCGGGAAGTCTATCGCCTGACCCTGGCCTGGTGCAGCGACACGGTTCGGGGTCGCGTCGGTGACGACAGCGGACTGGCCTGGGCGGTGATCGCCGGTACCATTCCCGCGGGGCTGGCGGGCCTGGTGTTGAACGACTTTATCGAAACCGAGCTACGCTCGGGGCTGGTGATTGCCGCATCGACCATGGGTTTCGGTCTGGTTCTGTGGTGGTCCGACGCCGTGGGCCGTCAGACCCGCGATTTGCCGGCACTGACCATGAAAGATGCCATCGTGGTGGGCCTGGCCCAAGCACTGGCTCTGATTCCGGGAACCTCCCGCTCCGGCATCACCATCACCGCCGCGCTGTTCCTGGGGCTGAAGCGGGAAGCGGCGGCCCGTTTTTCCTTTCTGTTGTCCATTCCACTGATTCTGGCGGCGGGCCTGCTGAAAACCCTGGAATTGTCCGAGCAGGGTGGTGCAACTGACTGGACCGCGATCCTGCTGGGTACGCTGGTGTCGTTTATCAGTGCGGTGGTGTGTATCCATCTGTTTCTCAAGTTTCTTGAGCGTCTGGGGATGATGCCGTTCGTGATTTATCGCCTGCTGTTAGGTGTGCTGCTGCTTATCATGTTGTGGTAGATTGGTTAAGAACTGTGCGGCAGGCTTTAAATCCTGGCGAGGTTGTTCCATACTCGATAACCCTCATTCTTTCCGGTTTTAATCCATGATCGGTGGTATCAATCCGAACAACAACGTTGCCTTCCAGACCGGTAATAACAGCCCGGTCAGGGAGCGCAGTGATGTGGCCCGCGCCCCGGCCTCTGCGCCGGAGAAAAACATCGACGGCGTGCGCAGAGATCTGGCCGACGGTCGTGGCGAAACCGCTGCGCCCCGCCTTGACACCGAAAGCCTGGAGCGTCGCGTGGAGGCCCGCCGTGCTGCCGAAGACGCTCGTCTGGAGCGCTTCCGCGCAGACGAACTCCCCCTGGCCACGTCCCGGGCGCTGTCGACCTTCGCAGATATTGCCACCCGCGGTGAGTCCGGCGAAAACAGTCTGGCCGGTATTGATATACTGGTCTGATGTTGTCTGATCCCGAACCTGTCAAAACCTCTGTTGCTGTGGCCTGCAGCCCTCTGGGCAATGCCGCCGAGGCGCGCGCGCTGGCGGATAGCCTCGCGGTCCCCTTTCTCGGTGTTGTGAAACCCCGGCAAGTGGCTGACTTCGCCGTGCTGCTGCTGTCCGATGAGCGGGGCCTGTGCCTGCAGATGACCGGCAAGGGTGCGCCGGGGCCGGTGAGAGCGGAATTCGTGTCCGGTAAGGCGGGTTATCGCCGCGAGCATGGCGGCGGCACAGGGCAACTGGTGGCCAAGGCCATCGGCCTGCAGAAGACTCGCGCGCCCCTGCACGTAGTGGATGCCACCGCCGGCCTCGGGCAGGACGCGTTTGTGCTTGCCGGACTGGGATGTCGGGTCACGCTGTTTGAGCGGAATCCGTTTATTCATGCGTTGCTGGCCGACGGGCTGGCACGGGCGGCGCTGAATACCGAGGTGGCGCCGATCATCGCGCGCATGACCCTGCAAGAGGGCAGCAGTGTTGACTGGTTGTCGCAGGCACCGGAGGGCGCTGCGGACATCGTCTACCTGGACCCGATGTTTCCGCATCGGGACAAATCGGCGCTGGTGAAAAAGGAAATGCAGGTGTTTCGCGCCGTCGTTGGCGACGACGATGACGCCGAAGCACTGCTGGCGGCGGCCCTGAGGGCGGTCACCTATCGTGTGGTGGTCAAGCGGCCCCGTAAGGCAGCGGCCATCGCAGGCCCGGAGCCGGCCACCCGCATTGAGGGCAAAAGCAGCCGCTATGACCTCTATCCGGTAAGGGCCTTGCCCGGCGCCAGCTGATCAGGCGCCGAGCATGGTGACCTGCTGGATGGCCTGGCGTTTTTCCACACTGAGCACCAGGCGGGCATCCTCCGCCACCTCATTCAGGCCCTCGGTATAGCACAGCAGGCCGTCGTCGTCGGTCGTGATGACGCCGTTTTTCTGCATGTTGGCAATGAAGTTGCGGAACAGGGATTTGTCGAAGAATTCCGGCGCATTCAGGCCGAACAGGATCGACATCCGCTCGGCCAGCAGGGTGCTCTGTTCCTCCAGTTCGGCCGCGCTGATTCGCCCCGAGCCGTACTTGCGCAGAATGCCGATGGCGATGTGGTAACGCTCCAATGTCTGGATGATGAACCGCGACAACACCCGCAGCCGCAACATGGCGTCGGTGCCTTCCTCAGGACGGCAGATCCGCCCCTCCCTCTCAAAGATCAGACCTTTCTCGATCAACAGATCAATCCACTGATTGACGACGCCTTCCACTTCGTCCGGCTGGTATTTGAGAAACAGCTCAGATTGCAGATAGGGGTAGGCCACGTTGGCCAGAAACACGATTTTCTCCCGCTGCAGCGAGTTTTTGTTCTCGAACAGACTGGCAATCAGCGAAGGCAGCGCAAACAGGTGCTGAATGTTGTTCCGGTAATAGGTCATCAAGGTGGCGTTGCTGCCCTGCAAGGCGATGATGTCACCCAGTTTCTGCGGCTGGCGGGAGACCAACCCCATGTTTTCACAGTAAGCCACCCAGTCTTTGCCACTGCCTTCGGGCAGAGTCACCGTGTCGGCGTAAGGGAAGGCCCTGAGCAGGTCAGCGTACTGATCCATCAGGCGGATCAGCTGACTTTCATCCATCGCCATGCGCTCCGCACCCAACAGCACGGTGGCGGTCATGCCGATGGGGTTGACCGCCACCGAAGCGTTGATATTGGACGCCACTCTCAGGGCCAGGGCCTCCACGGCATCGGGCAGCCATGCCGGACGGTATTCAGCGTCATAGGCTTCGTCACGCCAGCTCGGATGCACTTCGCTCAGCACCTCGGCCAGCGGAATGGCCTCGCCAAAGTTCACGGCCACCCGGCCAAAGGAATTGCTCAGCTTGCGCACGGTCTTGGCCAGCCCGAACACACTCTCTTTCTGTTTTTTCTTGCCGCGCAGCTCGCCCAGGTATGAGCGGCCTTCCATTACCTTCTCGTAGCCGACATAGACCGGAACAAACACAATCGGCTTGCGGTGATTGCGCAGGAAGCTGCGCACGGTCATGGCCAGCATGCCGGGACGGGGCTGCAGCATGCGCCCGGTGCGGCTGCGCCCACCTTCCACAAAGTATTCCACCGAATAGCCGCGGGTGAACATCACGTGCATGTATTCATTGAACACCGTGGCGTAGAGCGGGTTGTCCTTGAAGCTGCGGCGCATGAAGAAGGCCCCGCCGCGCCGCAGAATCGGCCCGACCACGGGCATGTTCAGGTTGATGCCGGCAGCGATGTGCGGCGGCATCAGACCATTCTTGTACAGCACATAGGACAGCAGCAGGTAATCGATGTGAGAGCGATGGCACGGTACATAGACTACTGCGTTATCCTGGGCTACTTCCTTGGCCACGTTGATGTTGTTAACGGCAATGCCGTTGTAGATCCGGTTCCATAACCAGGCCAGCACCACCTCCAGAAAGCGGATGGTGACGATGGACATGCTGGCGGCGATTTCGTCGGCGTACTTGTACGCCTTGGCCCGCACTTTTTCCGGCGGGATATCGTCCTTGCGGGCGGTTTCACGGATGGCTTCCTTGACCGCCTGGGTTCGCACCAGACCCTCAACCAGCGTGCGCCGGTGGGATAGGTCCGGCCCCAGGACCGCCTGGCGCACACGCCGGAAATGAGTGCGCAGAATGCGCGCCAGCTTGCGGTTGGCGCGCTCCTCACTGTGACGGTACTCGTCGATGACCTGCTTGAGCGACAGTGGCTGGTTGAACTGAACGTAGGTATTGCGCCCGTGCAGCATGATGATCAGGAATTTCTGCAGCCGGCCAGCCACCGACCAGGTGTCGGACAGCAGCAGCTTGACCAGTGATTTCTCCTTGTCCGGGGATCGGCCCCAGAACAACGATACCGGTACGATCTGCACATCCTTTTCCGGGTGTTCCAGGCCATAGCGCACCAGTGCCTGAAACTGGGCGGTGGGGACCGGCGTTTGCCGCGACTGGAACATTCCGCCAATGCGGCGGTAGAGGAAAAAGAAGGAGTGTGCCGGGCCATTCTTGACCGGCAGGCTGGACTCTGCCCCGGGCAGATCGGCCCTGAGCACCTCCTGCTCAAGGACCAGGCGGCTGGACATGGAGCTGTATTGCAACACATAGCAAACAGGCGTGTCGGGATCGAGCCCGAGTGCTTCGCGCCGGTTACCACTGACATCCGTTCGAACCCACAAAAACAGAATCTTGCGGAAAACAGTGAGGATCAGGCTGCGAAGGGCCTGGAAAATTCGCATAAGGTGTTGCTCCGGTTTCCAAAACAGGCGCTAAGTTTACTTGGTTGTAGTCACAGCGCAAAGCCATCCCGGCGTTCTGCCAGCCGGTCTGGTGTGATACATTTTCGGCGATAAGCATCGTCCCGAACCCGGGGCCT
>JAEPMM010000274.1 GCA_017643965.1 Marinobacter sp. | reverse complement strand
CCTGACCGGCACAGAGGATGATGGTATCCACCGGCAACAGTTTGTCTTCACCCTGCTCCGCGCCCTTGGGGGTAACGGTGATGTGCAGGCCCTGATCATCAATCTTGCGATAGGTCACGCCGGGCACCATCTGAACCTGCCGGTTCTTGAGCGAGGTGCGGTGAATCCAGCCGGTGGTCTTGCCCAGATTTTTACCGACTTTCGACGCTTTACGCTGCAGCAGGTACACCTCACGGGCCGGCTCCGGCACTTCCGGCGTCACACCCTGAATGCCGCCGCGGTGCTCAACACTGAGATCAACGCCCCACTCCCGCATGAAGTGATCCGCATCCAGGGCCGCCGAAGTGCCTTTGTGGACAATGAATTCGGACACATCAAACCCGATACCGCCGGCTCCGATCACGGCAACCCGCTGGCCGACCGGCTTGCGCTCGAGCAACGCGTCCAGGTAGCCAATCACCTTGGGGTGATCCACGCCCTCGATCTCCGGGATGCGGGGTTCCACACCGGTGGCCAACACTACATGATCGAAACCGCCACGCTTGAGGGCGTCAACATCGACCCGGGTATTCAGGCGAACGTCCACGCCGTGCTTATCCAGCATGACGCGGAAATAGCGCAGGGTTTCGTAAAACTCTTCCTTGCCGGGAATCCGCTTGGCCACGTTGAACTGACCGCCAATCTCGCTGCCCGCATCGAACAGGGTCACCTGATGACCACGCTCCGCCGCCCCGGTGGCGAAGGCCAGGCCGGCGGGACCGGCACCAACCGCGGCAATGTTCCTCGGCGCCGCGGTTTTCACGTAGGTCAGTTCGGTTTCGTGACAGGCACGGGGGTTGACCAGGCAGGACGTCAGCTTGCCGCTAAAAGTATGGTCCAGGCAGGCCTGGTTGCAGCCGATGCAGGTGTTGATCTCGTTTGCCCGGTCTTCTGCCGCCTTCTGCACCAGATCCGCGTCCGCCAGGAATGGGCGCGCCATGGACACCATGTCAGCGTCGCCGTCCGCCAGAATCTGCTCAGCCACATCCGGCATGTTGATGCGGTTGGTGGTGACCAGCGGAATCGACACCTCGCCTTTCAGGCGCGCCGTGACCTTGCTGAATGCGCCCCGCGGTACCGAGGTAGCGATGGTCGGCACCCGTGCTTCGTGCCAGCCGATGCCGGTGTTGATAATGGTTGCGCCGGCTTTCTCGATTTCTTTTGCCAGATGAACCACTTCGTCCCAGGTGCTGCCGTCTTCGATCAGATCCAGCATGGACAGACGGTACACCAGAATGAAATTGGCCCCGACCCGCTCACGGACACGGCGCACAATCTCGATGGGCAGACGAATGCGGTTCTCGTAACTGCCACCCCAGCCATCGGTACGGTGGTTGGTGTGGGAGACAATGAACTGGTTGATGAAATAGCCTTCCGACCCCATGATTTCCACGCCGTCGTAGCCGGCGCGCTGGGCCAGGGCCGCACAATCCGCGTAATCCTGAATCTGTTTCTCGATGCCGGCCTCGTCCAGTTCCCTGGGCGTGAACGGAT
Source organism: Marinobacter sp. (assembly GCA_017643965.1). Classification (GTDB taxonomy): domain Bacteria; phylum Pseudomonadota; class Gammaproteobacteria; order Pseudomonadales; family Oleiphilaceae; genus Marinobacter. The sequence continues at coordinate 3,437 of JAEPMM010000274.1, read as the reverse complement.
TGATCGGTGCCTGAATAGCTGACGGCGCCACCAGGGACGGCGAGTAGGCATAGCGACCGGCATGGAGGATCTGCATACAGATCTTGCCATCGGCGTCGTGAACGGCTTTGGTGATCACCTTGTGCCGGTCCGACTCCTCTTCGTTGGTCATTTTAGCCGCGTGCTGAAACACGCCGCCCTCCTCGTTGGGCGCAATGCCCCCGGTCACAATGAGCCCCGCACCACCGCGTGCGCGCTCGGCATAGAACGCGGCCAACCGATCGAAGCCGTTTTTGGCCTCCTCCAGACCGGTGTGCATGGAGCCCATCAGGGTCCGGTTACGCAGGCGGGTAAAGCCCAGATCCAGCGGCTCCAGCAGATTCGGGTACTTGGTCACGCCGGGTGTTGATGCTGCGGTCATTGTCTCTCTCCTCGGGGAACACCGTGGTCAGGAAATCTTGGTAGCCGGTCATGTCGCCGGCGCCTGTGTTGTTAGTGTGTCTAAATTACCGATGCCCCTTGCTTTGAACAATATCCCTGAATTACATTTTATTATCCCCGGATAACATGCAAGACAAAGGTATCCATACACACCATGACCGATCAGACTGGCAGAAGGCCGCGGAACTCACTCGGCGACATCAGCGTGCTCTACGTTTCCGTGCTCATGCGGGCAATTGCAGAAGAGGGGCAGGATGCGGCCGCCTTGATGGAGCGATTCGGTCTGACCAGTGAGACCCTCACCTCCCCCGATGCCCGCATCAGCATTCCGCGATTCATGCGGCTCGGGCAGGCAGCCATCGAGCTGACCGGCAACCGGGCGATCGGCCTGACCATGGGCGAACTGACACGGCCAGTGGATGCAGGCATCGCCGGACTGGCCGCGCAATGTGCACCCACCACAGCCGGCGCCCTCGCTACCCTGATTCGCTACAGCCTGCTGACCAGCCGCAACAGCCGCGGCGCGGCCAGCACCACAGGGAACGGCGAGCAGGCGCATTTCTACTCCATTAGACCCTACAACGTGTTCAATTATTTCGTGGTGGATTCTGTTCTGGCGGCCTGGACCCGCTTTGTCCGCATGATCAGCGGTGAACATCGGGTGCTGGAGCGGGTGACCATCGAGTACCCTTCCATCGGCCTGGATGATGCATTCGAAGCCTGGTTCGCCTGTCCGGTGCAGTTTGGCGCCGGTTCCAACGGGTTGATTCTGGCTCCGGGTGTCGGGTCGCTGCCATCGCGGCAAGCCCAGCCTGCCATGTACGCGTCCCTGACCCGGCAATGCTATGAGGCGCTGACACGTATCCGCGGCGGCTGGACCACCGGCGACCGGGTGCGGGATCTGCTCATGCCCCTGCTGCAGGGCACCACGCCATCACTGGAGACCGTGGCCACACGGCTGGGCACCTCACCCTGGACGCTGCAACGGCAGCTGGCGGAGGAACACACGGGATTCAGGGAGCTGCTGGATGATACCCGCAAGGATCTGGCCGGCGACTACATCCGGGAAACCCGAACCGCACTGGCGGAAATCGCCTGGCTTCTCGGCTTTGCCAACCCGGCGGCATTCCACAAGGCCTACAAACGATGGTTCGGCATCAGCCCGGGCGAACACAGAAAACAGTTTCATGAGGAGCAAACGCGCAAGGGCATACGCTAGAGAACAAGGAACAGGGAGATCATCGGGATTCAAAGAGAAGGGAAAATGGCGGAGCGGACGGGACTCGAACCCGCGACCCCCGGCGTGACAGGCCGGTATTCTAACCAGCTGAACTACCGCTCCGCGTGAGCCATCACCTTCAGAATGAAACTGCTTTCTCGTTTAAGATCAAGCTCTTCCACCCACCACAATCAGGGGCCTGACTGCTTGGTGACAACGAGGGCGCATTATAAAGACGCCCCCGTTTATGTCAACGCTTTTTCCGAAAAAACTTCACAAGGGTTGGCCCGATTACATGGCGTCGACCATCGCGTCCTTGCCCTGCGCGGTTTTGCGGTATTCGATGGGCGTCATTCCGGACCAGCGCTTGAATGCCCGATAGAAGGTGCTGGGCTCTGAAAACCCGGTCAGATAGACGATCTCGTCAATGGACTCATCGGTGGTGGCCAGCAGCTGCCGCGCCAGGCGGTAGCGGAAATCCGCCAGCACCTGGTTGAAGCTGGTTTCGGCCTCGGTCAAACGGGTGCGCAGCGTGCGGGGCTTGATGCCCAGCCGTTCGGCCACCGCATCCAGAGTGACCTCACCGCTATCCAGCAGCTCGGCCACGATGCGTTCAACCTGGCCAACGATGTCTTTTTTCTCGAGCCGGGCGACCTGCTCACTGGCAAAACGCTCATGCAGGTCCAGCAGTTCGGGCTCGGCGTGGGGCGAGGCGTGGGAAAGCATCTCGACGGGGAAGTACAGGCGGTTTTCCTCGGCACCGAACACCACCTTACAGCCGAGAATCTCTTCCACATGTTCATGACCGCGTTCACGCTCATGCTCGAACTCAATGCGGGACGGTCCAAACTGACCATCAGTGATCGATTTGAAGAAAATGATGATGCCCTGCACAAAACACTCGTTGAAGTGTCTCAGCCGGCTGATTTCTTCAGAGGCGGCGTCCAGCACCATGCAGGCCTCGTCGCCCTCGATGAAGAAATCGGTGTTGGCGGCGTCACTGAGCAGGCGCTGATAGTTCTGTGCCCGGCGCAGACCTTCGCCAAAGGTGGGACTGCTCAGAAACAGATACTCAAGCACCTGCCCCTTGTAGGCAGGGAGCAACTGCCCCAGATGCAATCCGATGTCAGGGTCACGGGATACATCTTCGACGGCTTGCCAGAAGTAGACCTGAGCGCTATGGGGGGTTCTTAACTGATCGGTGTATACGTAATTTTCGTCAACACCCAAACGGCTGAATATCGCATGCGTGTCGATACCTTTCCTTTTCATCGCCTCGTAGATCAGACGTAACATCACTCCTGCGTCACGAAGTTCCTGCATAACATCCCGCTTTATAGTTGTGTTTGGATAACGCCTTGGCCCATCGGACACTCTCCGCTGTGAACCAAGTCAATGTCGGATCTGGCCGGGTTTGCCAGACTTTGAGACTTTGGTCTCATATTAAAGCATATCAGGCCACGCGCGCACAGTTGTACCAGAATATGTAAAACGTCCTCGCTTTTTAGTCACCAAACGCCCTATAACTGTTTCAACGTGTTGGAGTTTCAATACCATGCCGGACATCTCGATCTATAAGAACACCCCTCCCTCGCTCTGGTCACTGTACGGCAAGGCCGTTCTGCCCAGGGGGCGGAGTGCCGGCTCCGACATCGTCATTCCGGACCTGCGGGCGCGCCTGGTGGGCGTCAGCACAGCCAACGATAACCTCAAACGCTATCGCAAGGTGTGCGGCTTTTCGTCGCAGACCAGCGTGCCCATCACCTGGCCGCACATTCTGGCATTTCCGCTGCACCTG
>JAEPMM010000284.1 GCA_017643965.1 Marinobacter sp. | reverse complement strand
GATGATCGAGGGTTGCGAGGTGGATATGTACCAGGCCGCCATGCTGGAACAGGTGAATGCGGCCCGGGCCACTGCGCGCAGCTGCGGCACGGAAGCGTTCGCGGCGGCACAGCCGCTGACCTACAACTGCCCGATCGAAGGCGCCGCAACGTCACACAGCCAGGACATGGCCACCAACAACTTTTTCAGTCACATGGGATCGGACGGTTTGCGGGTCGGTGCCCGTGTCACGGCAACAGAATACGAGTGGTCGGTGGTTGGTGAGAACATCGCGGCCGGGTATGACGAGGTGGAGACGGTGATGGACGCCTGGCTGGAGAGCCCGGGGCATTGCCGCAATATCATGGATCCGCGGTTTACCGAGTTCGCCGTAACGCGGGTGGACGCCAGTAACATGGATTACGAGAACTACTGGACCCAGGTGTTCGCCACCCCGCGGTAATACGAAACGGCCAGTAAAAAGCCCCGCTGCCTGAGAAGGCAGCGGGGCTTTTGCGTTGACACCGGCGAATGCCCTTACTCGGGCAATTCGGCGTTGTGGAACACGTTCTGGACGTCGTCCAGATCGTTGAGCATGTCCAGAAACTTCTCGAACATCGGGATGTCGTCCCCTTCCACCGGCGTTGACGTCTTGGGCAGGAACTGGATCTCGTCCACCTCGAAGTCGATGCCCTCAATGGCGTCCACCAGGGCCTGCCGCGCCTTGGCGTATTCGGTGTTCGGGGTGAACACGGTGATCAGTCCGTTCTCGTTCTCGATGTCTGTGACATCCACATCGGCTTCCATCAACGCTTCCAGCACTGCTTCCTCGTCTTCGCCCTTGAACGCGAAGATGGCGCAATGGTCGAACATGTGAGCGACAGCACCCGGGGTGCCGATCTTGCACTTGGTCTTGGTGAAGGCCAGGCGCACATCACCAAAGGTGCGGTTGGGGTTGTCTGTCAGGCAGTCCACGATCACCATGCAGTTGCCCGGGCCGTAACCCTCATAGCGCGCGGTGGAATAATCCTCACCGGCGCCGCCCTTGGCCTTGTCGATGGCTTTCTCGATAACGTGGGACGGAACCTGATCTTTTTTCGCCCGCTCGATCAGTCCGCGCAGGGAGAGGTTGCCGTCCGGGTCGATGCCGCCGGACTTGGCCGCCATGTAGATTTCGCGGCCATACTTGCTGTAGACCTTGGTTTTTGCCGCAGCCGTTTTGGCCATGGATTCTTTACGGTTCTGATAGGCTCTGCCCATTGCGCTGCCTCATGAATCATTCTGAAAGAGGCGGATTTTACTGAACAAAACGTTCGGATTACAGGCTTAATTGCCGGCTATGTGAATGACAATTGATCCATGACGGTTTTAATCAACGGCTGCGGGCGTATGCTGGTATTGGACACGTGATCAATAGGGAGGCTCGAGTGATGAACACCAAATCAATAGTGGCGGTTTCCATCGCGGTGCTGCTTTCGGTGCCGGTGAGCGCTGCGTTCGCCCAGGGCAATTCGCCGGGGTCAAAAGATCAGATGCAGTCACCCATGCAGGAGCGCGCCGGCGCGCAGATGCGCGATCGGGACGGTCAACCGATGATGGGCCATGGTCTGATGACGCCCGAAGAGCGGGAGCAGTATCGGGACAGAATGCGCTCCATGAACTCCGCAGAGGAGCGGCAGGCGTTCCGTGAGCAGCACCACCAGCGCATGGTGGAGCGCGCCCGCGCCCAGGGCCTGGACCCGGAGACGGTGGGCGATCTGCCCGCCACCGCAGCCGGTGATCAGCGCCGGCAGATGCAGGAACGCGAGGGCATGGACCCGAAGGGAAAAATGAACCAGAAAGGTGGCATGGAACAAAGGCAAAACATGGGGCCTGACATGAATCGGCAGCGATCAGGGGAGGGGATGCCCCGAACCAATCCGCCGGGTGGCGTTCAGCAGTAGGCCAAAGCAAAAGAACAGCAGCCAGAGGCTGCTGTTCTGTTTTCAGGCAGATCAGGCGCTAGCCGTGCCCTGGGCCTTTGACTGGGTAACGCCCCGACTTGTCAGTTGGGCTTCAATGGCAGCAGCAAGGCTCGCGCTGTCTACCAGATAGTCGGGATCGTCGGTCAGGCCGAGAATGCGACGAATCCACAGCGTCTCCGTGACATTCACTCGGAATTCAAGCGTCGGCACGAACTGGTAAGTGACGCCGTCGCGCTTCCAGGTTACCACCGGCGCGCGGTGATTATGCCCGGCCGGGTCCTTTTGCTGTTGCTGTGCGAATTCGTTCTGCCAGCCAATGTGCAGGTCGGTGACGCCGGTTTTTACTTCCATCGCCCGTTCCTGGGTCAAACCAATCAAACGATTTGTATGCAAGCTCATATCAGAGCCTCCTTTTAGAGAAAGAAACAAAAACGGAACCCTACGGCTGTTTTTTGTTACGGGTCATCCTGACCTCGCTCTATTGTGTGTACGACTGTACACATGATTGATGTGAAAAGAACAGCAGGTACTCGTTCGAAGGCCCATTATGACAATGGTAAAACTACCTACGACCCTGCGGCCCGCGCCCCGGGCCGCAGGCGTCAGCTACAGGTAATCCAGCGGGCGGCGGTAGTTCTCCTGGGTCATCAGATCGATACCGCAGTCCATATCAGAAACCCAGCTCAGGAAACGGTCAACCATCTCCGGCCCCTCGAAGCGTTTTCCATGCTGCGGCACGATCATGCTGACGTCCATATCCCGGACCATATTGGCCCACAGGCGGCACACCTTGCGGGAGGCAATGTAGCGGCGATGAAAGCCGATCATCTCGGGAATGTGCCGGTCGAAATCCTGAACCGGCAGATGGTCATCCTCGCCGCCCATGGAGGCCCCCAGGTCGCCGGAGAACAGAATGCGGGAAACCGGATCGTAGAATTGCAGATTGCCGACCGAGTGCATGAAATGGGCCGGCAGGCACTGAATGTAGGTTTCCCCGAACCGGACATTGGCGCCCCCGTCCGGAACGCTGATGATCCGGTCATAGACCGACCCACTGAGCTGGGTGGTGACGTAGTTGGAGACCAGATGAGGCAGGAACCGGGCCCAGAGCTTCGAGGTGACAATCTTTGCCGAGGTGTGAACGATCCAGCGATCAATAGCGCCGATGATGTCCGGGTCCTGGTGAGAGGCGAAGACGTAGTCCATGTCACGCAGGTTCATGTAACGGGACGCCGCGACCGACAGCGGAGTGTACGTGAGGTCGCCGCCCGGGTCGATCAGCGCTTCATGCTTGCCGTCAACGATCAGGAACTGGTTGGATTGAACGCCTTCCCCGGTCACCAGAGAATCGAACATCAGACATTTGTGTTTCCCGTTATCAAACAGGACGATGGGCTCGGCCGCCATTCTTGTCTCCCGGTTGGTGTGATGGCCGGCCCCGGGGGGCCGGACGATGCAGACCGCGTGGAGAGTACAGAAGTGACGTGATCGGGCTGTTGCTTCAGATCAATAAACGGGTTGTCCTCAGCAATCAATGACCCTGGCCGGCTCAGGCCAGTTTCGGTACCCGCTTGATGCCCTTGCGGATGCCCTGCTCAAGCGCTGCGCTGACCACCTTTCCGGTAAACGGCACGATGTCTTCAAAAGTGATGGTGTAGTTCACCCGGGTCTGACCCTTGCCGGAATCCTCGAAGCGGATGCGGCCACGGTGATTGCGAATCGGGCTGGAGCTGGTGATGGTGTATTCACTCAGCGAGTCCGGCTCGAACCCGATCACCGTTTCTTCCAGCCCGATGGGGCCGATGCCGATCTTGCGCACAGAGCCCAGGCCATTGGGATCAGCCTGGTCGCTGTCATGAATACGCTTGACCGGCTCGCCCAGCAGTTTGCCAAAGCGCTCGTGGTCGGCAAACAGGGCGAAGACCCGGTTGCGCGGTACGTTGAAGGTTTCGTCAATTTCAATGGTGTACATAGCCATGGTGTTACTCGTATTTTGGTGACAGTCCCGCGGACGGAAACAGGATGAAGGCCTAGAGTATCGTTCCAGCGGGCGCAACAAAAGCCGCAGATAGCGGCAGACCGAACCTTGGCCCGAACCGCCTTTTCCGGCCGATCTCCGCTCAGTGGCGGCTGGTGTGGCGGTAATCGGTCGGAGATTGCCCCATCACTTTCTTGAACAATCGCGAGAAGTAGTAAGCGTCGTCATAGCCCAGGCGTCGGCTGACGTCGGCAAAGCTCAGGCTGGTGGTGTCGAGCATCTGGCAAGCGCGCTCCACCTTCAGGTGCAGGAAGTGGGCAATGGGCGAGGTGCCGGTCTGCTCACGGTAACGAGTGGCGAAATGCGCCGGCGACAACCCGGCCAGGTCTGCCAGTTGCTCCAGTGATACCCGTTCATCCAGATGCTCCCGCATGTAATTGTGGATGGTGTCCAGCTCGGTTTTGCGCTCATGGCTGGTTTCATCCGCATTCAGCGGCACCGCGGCCAGCAACTGGCGCAGGCGATTGGCGGCGTGAATCAGGCCGCGGGTGCGAAAGCCGGTCTGCCGCACTGAGAGCAGACCATTGAAGTCCACCAGGAGTCGTGGCTGACGGCCAAGGTGTCGAATGCGCGTGTTATCGAAGCCCATGTAATGACGAAAATCCTCAGCCAGTGGCCCGGTGTAGTGCACCCAGTGAATGGTCCAGGGGTTATCTGGGTCAGCGGTGTAGCGGTGCGTGGCGCCCGCCGGTAACAGCAGCAGATCGCCGGCCCCCACCGTGAGGGGTTCGCCCTCGACGCTCAGGAAGGCTTTACCCTCGGTGCAATAAATCAAAAGATTGTCGTGGTGGTGCTCCCGGTGCATGTGATGGCCGG
>JAEPMM010000089.1 GCA_017643965.1 Marinobacter sp. | reverse complement strand
GCCCACCTCCAGCTGGAAGTCGATCGCCTTCAGGTAATCGTCAAGGCTGGTGGGGTCGCCGGTATTGACGGCCCCCAGGTGGATCACCAGGTCGCCACTGTTGAACTGTTTGCCGAATTCACCGGCCACGGAATAGCGGGCCAGGGCATCGGCCACATCCGGGTCGCTCGCGTCCAGCAGGCCGGCATTGGCGCGGCGGGCAATTTCCGAGAAACCGTGCTCCAGCACTTCGCCGTCGCCGGCGATGTCCAGTGTGATCTGCAGGTTGTCCAGCACCGAACCGTCGTGGCCGGACAGACTGAGGTCGTTCACGCTCAGCGTGCCTTCGTCACGCCAGCTCAGCCTGCCGATATCCAGTTTGGTTTCCAGCTCGATGGTGACCCCGGCCTGACCGGTGATGTGCCCCATGTCGCGATCATCCAGGGGGCGGAAATCGGCACTGACGGGTAAGGCAGCCAGCAGGGCAGCGGCGGCCGCCGGCCATGAGCGCGGGTGACAACGGGTGTATCGTTTGGCAGAGCGGGGGAGTTCGTTGGTCATGGTGGCCCCGGAATCATCTGGGCCGGCCAGGCGCCGGCCTGAATATTGTTTTATGGCCGCAGGGGACAACATAACCGGTGCAGCATCCATGTGATCTGGTTACACGTTGTTACGATAGGCGGGAATGTGCAGAAGGTCTGTGAGGTGAGTCACAACACGGCCTGGCCTGCCTGAATCCGGTGTCAGGAGGCCAGAGCCTGCAGAATCAGGGCTTTCTGATGTTCGGCAAATTCCCGGATCAGCGCCTGGGCCCGCTCCGAGTCCCGCGCCAGAACCGCCTGTGGCAGCTGGGTAAAGAACTGGCTGGTCTGGTCCAGGCCCTGGCGGTAACGCTCGGCGCTCAGGTAATAGGCGCGGCTGACCGCCGGTTTGAAATTGGACAGGGCCTCGGTGAGATACGGGTTGCCCACCACCTCGCAGCACACCTCCATCACTTCAAAGCTGGCTTCGACAATCGCGGTGATGTTGGCGGAGGGCTCGTTCATCTGCTCGATCACCTTGCGGGTGACGTCCACCATCGGCTGTTTGTCTTTCTCCTGCCAGCGCTCACTGACCCGAGCCGCCAGCATCATCAGCAAGTGCATGTAGACGTCATACAGCTCCGAGGCGTGGGCCTGGTCCAGCTTTGAGGCCGACGCGCCTTTGCGCGGAGTGATTTCAACCAGGTGCCACCGCTCCAGGGTGTACAGGGCCTCCTTGACGGAAGCGCGGCTCACTTTCAGCTCCGTGGCCGTGGTGGCCTCGTGAATGCGCTCACCGGGCCGGATCCGGCCCGTCATGATGCGTTCGGCAAGGTAATTCGCGATCTGTTCCGCGAGGGTGTTGGGAACCTGAAAATCCATAATGGCTCTCTGAACCGAGTGTTTCAGCCGGCCCGCAGCAGAGGGCGAGGGGCCGCTATCCATGGGTGTATCGCTCATGAGTCTACCACAGCCTCGCAAAAGGAGAGATTCGGGAAAAGTTTCAAAGTATTGATCCATGTCGCATTTTTGTTTCGGCAATGAAAAAAATGATCAAATTAATTGACGACTGCTATATTGTAGGACAATAATTAGAAAAAGCACAACGGGAAATCAAGCGAGGTTCACCCCATGAGTACCCGATCCATCGGCTTCAACAGTGAAAGTGCACGCCGCAAGGTGCTGCTTACCCTGAAAAAGTACAGCTACCTCATTGCCATGGTGCCGCTGATACTGCCACCGCTGCTTCTGGCCGCGGGCCAGGCCACCGATCTGGTGAACGTGTTTGCCTGGGGCGTGCCGGTGGTGGTGTTCGGCATCATTCCGGTGCTCGACATGCTGCTGGGCAAGGATTCCCTGAACCCGGATGAGCAAACCGACGTGCCGGTAATGAACAGCGAAGCCTTCTACCGCGTGATCACCCTGGGCTGGGTTGCCGCCTTTGCGGTTCTTCTGGTGTGGGGCATGACTACGCTGGCCTCCGGCATTTTCAGCGTGGCGGGCGGTCTGGGATGGGTAGTGTCCATCGGCATCGTCGGGGGTCTGGGCATCAACGTCGCCCACGAGCTCATCCATAAGGACGGCCGCCTGGAAACCTGGGCCGGTGGCTTCCTGTTGTCACTGGTCTGCTACGCCGGCTTCAAAGTGGAGCACCTGCGTGGCCACCACGTGCACGTGTCCACCCCGGAAGATGCGTCGTCGTCGCGCTACAACCAGTCGCTGTACCAGTTCCTGCCCCAGGCCTACGTGCGCAACTTCCTCAACGCCTGGAAGCTCGAGGCCCAGCGCCTGCAGCGCAAGGGCCACAAAGCCCTGAGCTGGCTCAACGAGCTGATCTGGTGGTACAGCATCAGCGCCCTGGTAGGTATTGGCTTCACCCTGGCCTTCGGCTGGCTCGGCGCCGCCTTCTTCCTCGGCCAGAGCTTCTTCGCCTTCACCCTGCTGGAGATCGTCAACTACCTTGAGCATTACGGCCTGCACCGCCGCAAGCTGGACAACGGCCGCTATGAGCGCACCACCCCTGAGCACAGCTGGAACTCCAATTACTTCCTCACCAACGTGTTCCTGTTCCAGCTCCAGCGCCACAGCGATCACCACGCTTTCGCCAAGCGCCGCTACCAGGTGCTGCGCCATCACGACATCGCCCCGCAGCTGCCAGCCGGCTACTCCGCCATGATCGTCCTGGCCATGGTGCCGCCCCTGTGGAAGCGCGTTATGAACCCTCGGGTGGAGGCTTATTATCGGGGAGAGGAGCATCAACTGGCTTCTTGACCCTTAGTTTGGTGCAAGGGCAGGGGGGGGAGGTCTTTTTGAAAAATCGTCGCTTAAACTCGCTTTGCTCAGACAGGCGACGTTTTTAAAAAAGACCTCCACCCCCTGCCCATTGAACGAAAGCGGTTGTTTCCGAGAAGAAAAGAGAAAGATATGGCGAGTTAGGCTCGTTCCGGGGGCGGAGAGGACAAACAACCATAGGCCCCGATCATGCCAAAGCTTTAGGTTTTCAAGCTGTGTTTTTGGGTAAACGGAAAATGTGCAAAAGGTTGGGGTGTGGGGTGCTTTCTGCAGGGAAAGCCGGGTGTCTGAGCGAAGCGAGTTCCGGTTTCCCGGAAGAAAGTACCCCGCACCCCGACCTGTACTCCAAAGCCAAAAACCAGATACCAGAAACTTCAGAGCGTCTCTGAAGCGCGTGCCAGGAAACTGGCCCTTTCAGGCCCCGCAGGTTCGGTCTCTGACTGCGGGGCCTTTTTTTGTTCCCTTGAGGCACTCTTGAAGCACCCTTGAAATCCACCGGTAACGCACGCAGGTATAACGTTTAACCCAAGCAATTAAAAAAGGGACAAACCATGCCCAAGCACTTTGAACAGGCCGCCGGCCTGCACGAAGCACCGGTTCCGGAAACAGAAGGCTACGTTTTCAACCAGACCATGATGCGCATCAAAGACCCCGAGCGCTCCATGGATTTCTACACCCGCGTGATGGGCATGCGCCTGGTGCGGAAGCTCGATTTCCCCGAGATGAAATTCACCCTGTACTTCCTCGCCTACCTGGACGACCGTCAGGCCAGCACCGTGCCGACGGACGACGCCCACCGCACCACCTTCATCTTCGGCCGAGAGGCCATGCTGGAGCTGACCCACAATTGGGGCACCGAGAACGACGCCGATTTCAGCTACCACAATGGCAATGACGAACCCCAGGGCTTCGGCCACATTGGCTTGGCGGTGCCGGACGTGTATGCCGCCTGTGACCGTTTTGAATCGCTCGGTGTGGAGTTTGTGAAGAAGCCGGACGACGGCAAGATGAAAGGCCTGGCCTTCATCAAGGACCCCGACGGCTACTGGATCGAGATCCTGCAGCCGAACATGCTGGAAAAACAGCGCAAAGACGGCTGACAGGCTGGCGGGCGTCAGTCGGCCTGACGCCCGCTGATCGGCTGGTCATCCCCCCGCACTGCGCCGGGCAGGGTTCTGGCGCTGCTTTGCGAGGCCACGATGACCGCCGCAGTGAGAATCACTGCACCAACCACACCGATAATCCCCAGCACCTCCCCGAGAATGACCCACGCAAGCAGGGCGACGAACAGCGGCTCCAGCGTCACGATGATGCTGGACAACGTAGCAGGCGTGGTTTTCATACCGGCAAAAAAGCTCAGGTAACCGATGCAGGTGGGGACCACGCCAATGTAGCCCACCATAAGCCAGTGCCGGATGCCCAGCGTTTCGATACCGTCAAAGCCGTCGGTGACCAGCAGCACCATCAGCAGGATCAGTGCCGCGGTGGCGAAGCAGATGAAGGCGGTGGTGAACACCGGCGTGCCGGTGGAGGTGTGGCGGCTGGTCAGGGTAAAGCCGGCGTACACCACGGCGGCAAACACGGCCACCAGAATGCCCGCCAGGCGCAGTTCTCCGGCGGTACCCATATCGCTGACCACCAGCATGGAGGTGCCGGCAATGGCCGCCACCAGCGCCAGCACGGTGACAAGCCCCGGTTTTTCGCCCAGCAGCGGCGCGGCCATGATGGCCACCAGCACCGGCGCCAGACACAGGGCAATCAGGGTGGCAATGCCGGCCCCGGTCAGGTCCACGGCAATCAGATAGCTGCCCTGGTAGCAGGCCTGGAACAAACCGAGGGCGGCCAGCGGAAGCAAGGCTTTCAGGGTGATCACCGGCAGCCGCTGCCGCGCTGAGGGCTGGCCGGTGGTATCCCGGCGCTCCCGGAGCATCAGCACGAAAAAGAACGGCAGCGCGACTGCCAGGCGTAAGAATCCGAGGGTGATGGCTTGCAATTCCGTTCCGGTGAACAGGAACTTGGCCACGATACCGGTTGTGGCCCAGAGCAAGGCGGCGAGGGCAATAAGAAGTGCACCGTGAATCATCGGAGAGCGACCTGGCTTGGTGTTGAGCAAGGGCGTGAGATTATCAGTGCGATCCTGGCAACGCCAGTGGCGGAAGGTCGCGGAGCCGGTGGCTCCGCTGGGCAATGCTTACTTGACGGCGAGGCTGTCGGCGTTCTTCGCAACGGTGGCTTCACCAATGCCTTTCACGTTAACCAGGTCGTCGGCGGACTGAAACGGGCCGTTGGCTTCGCGATAAGCGACAATGGCCTGGGCCTTGCTCTCACCAATGCCGTTCAGGCTGGCGAGGGTTTCCACATCGGCGGTGTTGATGTTGACGGCGGCCGGTTCGGCGTAGGCGAAGCCGGTCAGCAGGCTGAAAAGAAGAACCAGTGTGGCCATCATTGGCGTGGATTTCATGGGCGTGAGCTCCTGAGTCTGAATACTTTCGTTATGGTTAGATGCCAGAACGCAGTCAGCAGGAAGTTCGCTGGTCGGAAGATTGTTGCAGGTGAGCAAGAACTGGAAGGCAAAAAAGTGCACGGAGCAGGACCACATTCCGTGTGATCCCTTGCCCGTGGCTGACCCCCGCCTGATCCTTCAGGCTACACACGTCCTGTGTGCTTCATCCCTGGTGGTCGTCCCTGTTTGCCCTGATCCGTGGGCTGCTCCAAATCCCTGGAGTCATCATCCTTGCGCCAACGTTCCTTGCTGGCTTGTCATCCCTGACAACGACCATTCTACAGGGGGCCTGATTTGCACATATCGGACAATCGCTCCCGATCTTGTGCGATATATCCTACAGATTCGTGAGCCGTTGGCGTGGCTCGAAAATGAACCGAAGTTCAGTATTTACGCGGTCTCCGAGGCAGTTTTTTGCCCGCCCCGATGGGCCGCGGCCGCCTCGCGAATTCGCTCCATGGTGATCTCGCGAACGGCCTTCTGGGAGGTGCGGATGTGCTGAGTGAGTTTGTCGGCGGCGGCGGTGGCCTCGCCCGATCGGATGGCAGCCAGAATCTCCGAGTGTTCCACGTAGGTGGCGTCCACCCGATCGTCCCGGGTGAAATCCAGTCGACGGATGATTCGCAGCCGGTCGGTAATCTCCCGATGGATGCGGGTCATTTCCCGGTTGCCAGCGGCTGCGACCAGATCGCAATGAAAGCTTTCGTCCAGTGCCCGCACGGTGCTGCCGACCGCTCGCTCGGAGGGATGATCCGGGTTCCAGATGGCCGTCAGCGTTCGCACGGCCTGAGGCTGTTCGTCCAGAGCACAGATCTTGTGCATGGCGGCCCGTTCCAGCGTAATCCTCAGGTCATACAATTCTTCGACCTGTTGGAAGTCGAACGGTTTGACCTGCCAGCCACTGCGGAAAAAAACCTCGACATAGCCCTCCCGTTGCAATCGGTACAGCGCTTCTCGCACCGGCGTTCGGCTGGCGCTCAATCGTGTTCCAACGTCTCCCTCACTGAACTTGTCGCCAGGAATTAACCGAAACTCGAAGATGTCATCCTTCAAGGCCTCGTATACCCGGTCGGCCATACTCTCTTTGCGCTTTACCGCTGGTTTCCGAGTCATAGTTGTGCTCTTTGCGTGCCTGTTGCGTCTGGCTTTGGGGGCGGCGGCGATGGGGGAAGTCTTTTTTAAAAACGTCGCTTAAACTCGCTTCGCTCAGACAGGCGACGTTTTGAAAAAAGACTTCCCCCACCACTGCAGTGAACCCTGTGCTGGCTTCCCCTAGACTTTAATGCTCAGTATAGGCTCGCCGGGGGTTACGGCTTTGCCGGGAGACGTGTGCAATGCGCTGATCTCGCCGGACAGGGTCGCGTTTATCTCGAACTCCATTTTCATAGCTTCTACGATGATTAATGGATCACCTTCGGCCACGATATCGCCAGGCTTAACGAGACATTTCCAGATATTGCCGGCGATCTCGGCACTGACCAGTTCGCCGAACTTCTCCAGATCGGATACGTCTGGTTTTGGCGGTGCTTTCGCCAGCTTGTCCAGCTCTTCGGCTTCGCTGTCTTTCCAGAGGGCGACTTCTTTCGCGTACGCCGCCTTCTGTAGTTTGCGGAAATCAGCGATGGAGTCCGCGTTGGCATCCAGAAACGCCTGATGGGATTTCAGATCGAAGGTTTCCTCTTCGATCTTTACTTCCAACTGGCCGGCGCGGAACTGGTCGCGCATTTCGTCCAGTTCGGCTTCGGTCACCGGGTAATAGCACACCTGATCGAAGAACCTTAGCAGCCAGGGGGCACCCTCGGCGAACTGGGGGTTCTTAAGGTATTTATTCCAGATCGGCAGGGTGCGGCCCACCAACTGGTAACCACCCGGGGAGTCCATACCGTAGATGCACATGTAGACGCCGCCGATGCCGACGGTGCCTTCGGCGGTGTAGGTTCTGGCCGGGTTGTATTTGGACGTCAGCAAGCGGTGCCTTGGGTCAAGCGGGACCGCGCAGGGGGCTCCGAGGTAGACGTCCCCCAGTCCAAGCACGAGATACCGCGCGGAGAACAGCACGTCCCGAACGTCTTCGCGGGTGGGCAGGCCGTTGATGCGCTGCATGAAGTCGACGTTGTTGGGCAGCCAAGGCGCGGTGTCTCTAACGGACTGGCGGTATTTGTCCACGGCTTCCAGCGTCGCGCTGTCTTCAAATGCCATGGGCAGGTGGATGACCCGGCTGCGCACTTTCAGCTCATCCGTGGGCGGCAGGGTGGCTTCCAGGTCCAGCAGATACTCCATCAGCGCCTGCTGTGACAGCAGGCGAGCGTCGTAGCGCAGCTGCAGGGAACGCACGCCGGGGGAGAGCTCCAGCAGGCCGCTGGGCTGTACGTCGGCGATGGCTTCCATCAGGGCGTGAATGCGCATGCGCACGCCCAGGTCCATCACGTTGGGGCCGTATTCCAGCAGGATGTACTGGTCGCCGGCCTGGCGGTAGGTGACTTCCGGGCGGCCGTCTTTTTCCGGCAGGTGGGCCAGAATGGTGGCGGACAGGTCGTTCAGCGGCGCCAGTTGGGGGGCGACCAGCGGCACTTCCGGTGGCGCCATCAGGCTGGCGATGGCCAGTTCCTGGCGTTCGGACAGCTTCACCGCGGTGTCGTTATCAATGGCGACAAATCGGATGGTGTCGCCGGGTTTGACCTGGCCAACTTTCCACAGCTCCGCTTTGGCGATGGTCACCGGGCACACGAAGCCGCCCAGGCTGGGGCCATCCTTGGTGAGGATCACGGGCATGTCGCCGGTGAAGTTGATGGAGCCGATGGCGTATTCGCAGTCGTGGATGTTGGACGGGTGCAAACCAGCCTCGCCGCCGTCTTCCCGGGTGAACTCGGGTTTCGGGCCGTTCAGGCGGATGCCCAGGCGGTTGGAGTTGTAGTGCACTTCCCAGTCCTGCTGGAAGAATTTCTCGATGGACTTCTCGGTGAAGAAGTCCGGAGCGCCGTGGGGGCCATAGAGCACGCCGATTTCCCAGTGATTCGGGTAGGCCGGGATCAGGTCCGGGTCCGCCGGCGCCGGGTCGTGGGTGGGCGCGGTGGTGGTGCAGGCGGGCAGGTTGATCTGGCTGATGCTCAGAATGTCACCGGGGCGCAGAGGCCGGCCGCCGTGGCCGCCGAACTGGCCGAGGGCGAAGGTGGAGCGGCTGCCCAGATACACCGGCACATCGAAGCCGCCGCGCACCGCGAGGTAGGTGCGGCAGCCCTTGATGGCCTTGCCCACGGCCAGCACCTGGCCCGCTTTGACGGTGATGGGTTTCCAGAACTCCACCGGTTTGTCGTCCAGGGTGGCTTCGGTCAGTGCACCGGTCAGCGCCACTACGGAGTCCTTGTGGAACTTCAGGCTGGGGCCAATCAGGGTGGCTTCCAGCCCCGCCGCCTCGTGATGGTTGCCGACAATGCGGTTGGCGATGCGGAAGGCGTAGTCGTCCATCGGACCACTGGGCGGCACGCCGATGTTCCAGTAACCCACGCGGCCGGGGTAATCCTGCACCGTGGTGTAGGTGCCGGGTTTGACCACTTCGGCGACCGATGGCTTGAACTCGAAGCTCTCCAGCGCTCGAGTAGACACCACTCCATCGGCAAAGCTCTTCTGGGCCACTACCTGGCGCAGGTAATCCAGGTTGGTGGCAATGCCCATCAGCCGGGTTTCCGCCAGCGCCGTTTGCAGTTTGGCCAGCGCGTCGTCACGGTCTTTGCCGTGCACAATCAGCTTGGCGATCATCGGGTCGTAATGGGCCGACACTTCGCTGCCGTTTTCCACCCAGGTATCCACTCGCAAGCCGTCCTCCGGCCAGTGCACGTCGGTCAGCTCGCCGGGGGAGGGCTGGAAATCCTTCAGCGGGTCTTCGGCATAGATGCGCACTTCCATGGAGGCGCCGTTCAGCTCTGGCTGGAAACCGGCCAGGTCCGGACTTTCGCCAGCGGCGATCTTCAGCATCCACTCGATCAGGTCCAGACCGGTGACGGACTCGGTCACCGGGTGCTCGACCTGTAAGCGGGTGTTCACTTCCAGGAAATAGAATTCGTCCCGTTCCTCGTCGTAGATGTATTCCACGGTGCCGGCGGAACGGTAACTGACCGACTGGCCGAGGGATACGGCGGCGTCCAGCATGGCCTGGCGGGTGGCCGCCGGCAGTTTCGGCGCCGGGGTTTCTTCCACCACTTTCTGGTTGCGGCGCTGCAGCGAGCAATCCCGCTCCCCCAGGGCCACCACATTGCCCTCGCCATCCCCGAACATCTGCACTTCCACGTGGCGGGCGCGGGCGATGAAGCGCTCCAGGAACACGCCGCTGTCGTTGAAGAAGCTCTGGCCCTGGCGGCGCACGGTTTCGAAGGCTTCCCGCAGCTCGCTGTCGCTGTTGCAGCGGGTGAGGCCGATGCCGCCACCGCCGGCGGTGCTTTTCAGCATTACCGGGTAGCCCAGGTTGTCTGCCACCCCCAGCGCCTCGTCCAGGCTGTTCAGCAAACCGCTGCCCGGGGCCAGGGGCACGCCGGCGGCTTCCGCCAGCTCCCGCGCCCGGTGCTTCAGGCCGAACTCCCGCATCTGGGTGGGGGTGGGGCCGATGAAGGCGATGCCTTCGGCTTCGCAGGCTTCGGCGAAGTCCGCGTT
>JAEPMM010000288.1 GCA_017643965.1 Marinobacter sp. | reverse complement strand
TGCAAGAACTTATTCTGTATCACTACGCCATGTCGCCCTTCGGTGAGAAGACACGGGCCATGCTCGGCTACGCCGGCCTCGGCTGGCAGTCTGTCATCGTGAAAGAAATGCCTCCACGACCGGTGCTGGACAAACTCGCCGGCGGCTACCGGAAAATCCCGGTGGCGCAACTGGGGGCGGATGTGTTCTGTGATACCCGCTCTGTCGCGCGGGAAATTGCGCGACTCAGCGGCAAGTCCGAATTGATTCTGGAACAGCAGCCACAGGCGGTGCAGGACTTTGTGCGGGAAGCCGATCTCGAGGTATTCCTCGCCTGCGTGATCGCCGCCAGTGACGGCCGCATGCTGAAAAAGCTGATCCGCGAAACCTCCCTGTACAACACTTTCCGCTTCCTGAAAGACCGGATCAATATGGGGCGCAAGGCCCGGGTGAAGGCGCTCAAGGGGCCTGAAGCCAAGGCTCGGGTGCTGGCCCACATGGCGCAGATGGAGGGCATGCTGGAACAGGACTTCCTGTTCGGAGACACGCCCTGCATCGCAGACTTTTCTGCCTACCACGGACTCTGGTTCGTGTGTGACCTGGCGGGCAAGCCCTGGCTCCGGGATTACCCGCGGGTTGAGGGCTGGCTGCAACGGATGCGATCTTTCGGCCATGGCCAGCGCGCAGAAATCACCGATGAACAGGCTCTGGATATCGCCAGAACCGCCGACCCCAGGGCACTGGAAGCCGCCTCTCAACATCCCCTCACCGGGCAGGCTGTGACCGTGGCGCCAGACGATTACGGCCGCGATCCCGTGCAGGGCCTGCTCCTGTTCGGCGACGCGCACACCACCATCGTGAAGCGGGAACACCCCAGAACCGGCACCGTGCACGTGCACTTCCCGGCGCAGGGTTTTGCCATCACCGCGGCCTGAACCCATGCCCGGAAGCACGCATCGACAACTGTATACATATACAGCTTCGGTGCGTTACACTGCCCGCCATACGTAACGACTCTCCCGCGCCGCGCTCTGCCGGCGGGGGACCCCATTGGAGAGATTCATGGCTGTACAAGCACTGTACTACTCGGAAAGGGATGGACTGGAGATGGCGCTGAAAAACCCGGATACCCTGCTGTTTTCATCCAAAGCGGACGCCGATGCCAGAGACAAGGTGCTGGAACTGGCAGAAGAAATCACCCAGTTCCTGCAGGCGCGGGTCGAGGGCATGGACGAAGCCCTGGCGGAAAAAGCGGCGCTGGCCATCGCCGAGGAAAAAGACCTGTTCGGCCGTGCACTAAAGAAGCCGTCTTTGCTGAACCAGACGGCGCTGACCGAGTAACGTCGGTATTCGCGCTCAGGGAGGAGCGCACAGCCTCAGCGCCGGAAGCGAGTTTCCAGCACCACCGACGAGTTGGTGCGCTCCACCCCCTCCAGATTGCCGATGTCATCAAGCACCGAACTCAACTCCTCCAGGGACTGGGCCTGAACAATCGCGATCAGGTCGTACTCACCACTTACCGAAAACAGCTGTGACACCTGACTGATGTTTGCCAGCGCCACATTGGTGCGCGACGTCAGCTTCTGAATCACCTTGATGGAGACGTGAGCCTCCACCTGGCTGGCCTCGAATCGGTTCCCCAGCTGTACCGAATAGCCCTTGATCACACCGCTGCTCTCGAGACGCGCCAGCCGGTGCTGCACCGTCGAGCGGGACAGGTGAAGCGCGCGCGCGAGGTCAGACACACTGGTTCTGGCGTTCTGCCGCAGCAGCAGCAACAGCCGCTGATCCTGTGTTCCCAGCATAATGCTCACTCACTTTGTCATTTTGATAAATGATTTCATTATTCCGTTAATTTTGCCACTACAAACCGGCATTACTCCCTTACATACTGCCCCCAACACAAACAATCAGAACCAATCCGCCGCGGGGTAACGCCATGATTATTCGCCCGATCCAGCACCAGGACATGGACGCACTGCGCGCCATCGCCCGGGAATCCGGCCCGGGGTTTACCTCACTGGTGGATGACCCGGAGTTTCTGAGGCGCAAGATCGCCCTCAGCATTGACAGCTTTGCCCGATCACCCCGGGCGCCCGAAGATGAGCATTATCTGTTCGTGCTGGTGGATGAAAACAGCGGACGTGTCATGGGCACCACGGCCATCGAAGCCCGCGCCGGGCAGGAGCGCCCGCTGTTTCATTTTCGACACAGCCCCAGCGCTCCGGGAATGGCCGATCAACCGGACCGGCTGACCCGTTGCAACCACTACACCGGTTGCAGCGAAATCTGCAGCCTGTATCTGCGGCCAGCCGATCGGCGGCCGCGGGCGGGCAAACTGTTGTCGAAAGTGCGTTTTCTGTTCATGGCCCAGCACCCGCAACGCTTTGCAGACACGGTGATCGCCGAAATGCGGGGAGTATCAGACGAGCACGGCCAGTCGCCCTTCTGGAACTGGCTACGGGCGAAGGCGGGCAATCTCGATTTTGCCACGGTTACCCGGCTGGCCGGCACCGGCGACACCCGCCTGCTCGATACCCTGCTACCCGGCGGTTCCCTGTGCACCGCTGCCATGAGCGAGCAGGCTCGCCGGGCGATCGGTCAGGTACACGAGCACACCCGGCCCGCCCTGAAAATGCTGACGGACGAGGGTTTCCGCTACACCGGCTATGTGGATCTGTTTGATGCCGGCCCGACCGTCGAGGCACCGCTTACCGGCATCGCCAGCGTTCAGGGCTCCGAGGCCTGCCGGGTTCAGGTGGTGGATGACGACGTACCCGCGATCACCCGCAACCGGGCGGATCACCACAACCAGGCCCTGCTGCTGGCCAATAGCGGTGTCAGCGATTTTCGCGCTACCATCACCCATGAGGCATCCTGGCTGCCAAACCACCGTCTGCTGAGCGTGCCCCGCTCTCTGGCCGGCAAACTGAAACTGGAAACCGGTTCGGTTGCCCGTTGTCTTGCACTGCCCCCAACCGCAGACCAGATACAGCCACGCCGCCACTCACCGTTACCGGAGGCCCGCTATGCACACTGACCGGGAATCGCTGTTCCGCCACTTGTGGGAAGACTACCGCAGGGTTACACCCTCAGCCGAAGGCCTCCACCGCATTCTGGGCGCCGAAGAGGGCCAGGGCATTGTCAACGATCACATTGCGCTGCGCACCTTCAACCTGGCTCCGGTGGGGCTGGACGCCCTCGCTGAGCACTTCACCTCGCTGGGCTATTACGCCGGTGGTGAGTACCGGTTCGAGGCCAAAAAGCTCTATGCCCGCCATTATGAACACCCGGACCCACTGGCCCCGAAGGTCTTCATCTCCGAACTGTTAACCGAGCAATGCTCACCGGATCTACAGGCGATTGTCCGTAACCTGGTGGCGCAGGTGTCGCCCGCCGGTGTGTCCGCCGACAATTTCCTGTATTCCGGCCGCCACTGGGATCTCGATTACGCCACCTACCAGACCCTGTTGCAGGAAAGTGAATACGCCGCGTGGCTGGCGGCCTGGGGCTTCCGCGCCAATCACTTCACGGTCAGCATCAACCAGCTCGGGCGGTTTCACAGCGTCGCGGCCATCAACCAACTGCTGAAAGACAACGGCTATCGGGTCAACAGCTCGGGCGGCGAGATCAAGGGGTCGCCTGCAGAGCTGCTGGAGCAGTCATCGACCATGGCCGACCGCATTCCGGTGCAGTTCACTGACAGAACGGCAACCATACCAAGCTGTTTCTATGAGTTTGCGCTGCGCTATCCCGACGCCAGCGGCCAGCTGTATCCGGGCTTTGTCGCCGCATCGGCCGACAAGATTTTCGAGAGCACCGACACAACGGGCTGATCAGCTAACGGTTTTCTGCGGACCAGCCCTCGGCGCCCAGTAGAGGAACGAACCGCACATCCCCCAGGCTTTCCCGCTCGAACACGGAGCGGGAAACCCGGGTGATGCAAACCAGCTCCTGACCTCCGAATTCCGAGCCGACCGGCATCACCAGCCGCCCCCCGATGGCAAGATGATTCTTGAGGGTTTCGGGAATCCCCGGGCCGCCAGCCGCCACCACAATGCCGTCAAACGGCGCTGCCTCCGGCCACCCCAGGGTACCGTCACCGCAGCGCACATGGACATTCAGAAAGCCCTCCGCCAGCAGCACGCGGCAAGCCTGCTGCGCCAGTGGCGGCAGCCGCTCGATGCCGAACACCTCCCCGGCAATGCAAGCCAGCACTGCCGCGCCATAGCCTGAGCCGGTTCCAATATCCAGCACCTTCTCACCGCCCTGCATTGACAGGGCCTCCGCCATCAGTGCCACGATATAGGGCTGGGACACGGTCTGGCCATGACCGATGGGCAGCGGGCCGTCGTCATAGGCCTGCTCCTTCAGCTCGTCCGGCACAAATTGCTCCCGCCTGACCCGATGCATTGCAGCCAGAACCAGGGGCGAGAACTGGCCCCGACCGCGGATCTGATAATCCACCATCGACAGCCGGCGGGCGGTGAAATCGGGCGCGTCCATTCTGTGCACCTGATGCGGAGGGGTGAAGTTTCAGCCTACCCCTGCCCCGACGCACCGCCCTTGACGCCGGTCAATATCCAGACCGATCCGTTTACCGGAGGCGGCAGCCCGGGCTGTCACATTGCATGTCACCCGGGGCCGCAGGAACAGCTTCTGCTTTTGTCTTGAGCCGGAAAGGGCTAGGATTATGTGTACCAATTCATGTTTTCTGGGCGGAGAGGCAGGATGACCTCAGGTTCCCTGG
>JAEPMM010000342.1 GCA_017643965.1 Marinobacter sp. | reverse complement strand
GCGAAAGATAGTCCCGGAAAGCCGAACCACACACCGGCCAACCGGAGCTGTGAGTCACTTCAGCCGAAAACCACAAAGCACCGCAATGTGCTTTGATGAATGGGCACCGAAGTACGAGCAAGTGGGTTGGTCCTGCTATTTGGGACTATCTTTGGCCATGGATGGCCAAAGCTAAGCGCGCATGGATGCCTTGAGCGTGTCCCAAATAGCAGGACCAACCCGCTTGCCGCCCCCAAGGTCAAACGCCCGAACAATCCTTAAAACAATCAGGCCTGCTTCATTTTGTCCGTATAAGGCGGCCATCCCAGTGGCTTGCCGGCCAGTACATGCAGGTGGATGTGAAACACCGTCTGCCCGGAGTTCTCACCGCAGTTCATCACCACGCGATAGCCGTCGTCCGCAAAGCCCTTCTCCCTGGCAATTTTCGCCGCCACCACATACAGATGACCTACCAGCTCACGATCGCCTTCGGTGATGTCATTGATCGTGGCGATGGGCTTTTTCGGGATCACCAGAAAGTGCACTGGCGCCTGGGGGTTGATGTCACTGAACGCCAGGCTGATGTCATCCTCGTAGAGAATGTCTGCCGGGATCTCCCGGTTGATGATCTTGGTAAAAATGGTGTCTGACATGGTGGCTCCTTGATGGTTATGTACCGGATTCAGAGCTGTTTCAGGCCCGGAAAACGGGCCGTGATCTGTTTGAGCATCGCCGGCAGTTCCTCGTCAATGCCCATGGCGTAACGGGCCACGCGGTTGCGGGCGAAGGGCAGGGCGCGGGCGGCGCCGAGGCCGAGGTTGCGCAGCAGATGAACCGGTGGAATGCGGTTGCTGAACAGGTGGTAGAAGGCATCCATCGCCAGCATCATGCGGCGATTGGCCGGGCGCCGTTGCTGCTCGTAGCGGGACAGCCACAGTGAATTGGCAAGATCGCCGCCGGAACGCTGGGCTTCGCGGATCATCGATTGCAGGCAGGCGGCGTCCTGGAAGCCCAGATTCACACCCTGACCGGCAAGTGGGTTGATGGTGTGGGCCGCATCGCCTACCAGCACCACACGGCCATTGTGATAGTGCTTGGCGTGCTGCCTCGCGATGGGGAAGCTGGCCCGGGTATCAATGTGGGTCAGCAGCGGCAGATCGTTGGGAAACCCCCGCTGGATCGACAGTATCAGCGCCTCATTATCGAGGGCTTTCAATCGCGCCAGTTCCTCCGGCGAATCGTACCAGACCAGCGAGGCCCAGCTCTCGCCGGGGTATGCCGGCCCGGCACTGTACAGGGGTAAGAAGGCTCGGGGGCCGGACGGATGGAAGGCCTGCCAGGTGATGTCCTCGACCGGGCCGCAATAACGGGCGGAAATCACCATGGCCTGCTGGGCATACTGGTCCCGGGTCACGCCGATGCCGGCCAGTTCGCGGATACGCGATTGGCCGCCGTCTGCGCCAATCACCAGCTGGCAGGTCAGAGTGTCGCCATTCTCCAGCGTTACCGTGGCCCGGTCGTCGCCGTTGTCCAGCGCGGTAACGCCGGTGCCCGGCAGCAGGGTTACCGACGGCTGGTTGTCGGCGCAATGCCACAGGGCCTGCTGGGTAACGCGGTTTTCCACGATGTGGCCGAGATGGCTGGCGGCCAGCTGGGTGGCATCGAACACCACTTCGGTGGGCTTGCGGGGGATCAGGGCGCTCAGTGGATGGCGGGTTTCATCCCAGACCGCGAGGCGGCGATACACGGTTGCGCGCAAGGCCATGATGTCGGGCCAGGCACCCAGTTGTTGCAGGTAGCGTTCACTGCCGGCGCTGAGGGCGGATACCCGGATGTCAGGCGGTGCCTCAGGGTCGTACTGCGGTGCCGTTTGCTTGTCCACCAGTGCAACGCGAAAGCCATTCTGGCCAAGGCCGGTGGCAAGGGCAGCACCCACCATGCCGGCACCGACAACAACGATGTCAAAAGCTTGAGTCATAACGGGTTCCTGTCTGAGGCTTCCAGTTTACGCGATGGAAGATTTCAGACAAGCGGCCCGGATCAAGCCGGCCCTGTCGTTTGCCGGGTTCAGTATCCGGCCAGGCCGGAAACCCGAGTGCTGGGTAGCTCATCCGGGTGGCGGCGCCCTTTGGCCAGCCACGCCGGCTTTTGCGCGCCGGGCTTCACAAAGCCCTGATTGAGCACCATGGGCTGCACCAGGGTCAGGAAGTCGCTGGTTTTCATGTGCACCGACTCGGTGTGGCTGCCGGCGGCGAACGCCAGTTCCGGCTGTTCGGTCAGGGCTTCCGCGCAAAACACCGACATCCCGAACAGGTTGCCGAACGGTGGCATGGCGCCGACTTCACACTCCGGGAAGCGATCCTGAAATTCCTGCTCATCCGCCAGGTCGACGAAATCGGTGTCCAGAATGCGCGACAGGCGATCCCAGCGGATGCGCCAGGTGGCGGGCATGACCAGCATGGCCATCTTGCCGTCCAGTTCAATAATGACGGTTTTTACCACCCGGTCGCCGGCAATCTTGACGTGATGGGCGAGTTCCTGGGCAGTAAACGCGGGGGGGTGAGACAGGCACATGTATTCCACATCGGCCTGATCGAGGAAATCTTTCAACTGCTGTACCGGCATAGTGACAACCTCCTACCAGCAATGACAGCGAGACTGAGGCCGG
Organism: Marinobacter sp.; assembly: GCA_017643965.1. GTDB lineage: Bacteria > Pseudomonadota > Gammaproteobacteria > Pseudomonadales > Oleiphilaceae > Marinobacter. The sequence continues at coordinate 1,318 of JAEPMM010000342.1, read as the reverse complement.
TGATTGTTCTGTGCCTGGCCCCAATGGCCTGGTGCCTGCCGGTGGGGCTGACAGGCACCATTAACGTCAGCTTAGTTGAGCCTGTGAAGAATGCGAGTAAGCAAACGTATTATTGAGACGTTTGTCCGGCCTCCACGCCACTGTGGTTGTATACGTGCACATCGCGCTGGGGGAATGGAATGGTGAGGCCCTCGGCATCAAACGCCTTCTTGACCTTTTCCTGCATGTCCCAGTAATACGGCCACAGGTCGTCGGTGGCCACCCACGCGCGGAACATGATATTAACGGAGTTGTCGCCCAGGCTGCCCACGCAGATGCGCGGTGGCGGATCCATCAGTGAGCGCTCATCTTCCTCGAAAAGACGCTTGCAAATGGCCTTGGCGGTGTCGATATCGTCGTCGTAGTGGATGCCGAAGGTCATGTCGCAGCGACGCTTGTCGTAGATGCTGACGTTCACCAGGGTGGCGTTGGACAGGCTGCCGTTGGGGATGACGATGCGGCGATTGTCGAAGGTGTTCACGATGGTGTAGAGAATGCTGATTTCGGCAACGGCACCAAGGTGGCCCTGCGCCTCGATGGTGTCACCCACCTTGAACGGTTTGAAGATCAGGATCAGCACGCCACCGGCAAAGTTGGACAGGCTGCCCTGCAAGGCTAGACCAACCGCGAGGCCGGCGGCACCGATCACCGCGATGAACGAGGTGGTCGCGATACCGATCATCGAGGCGGCGGAGATGATCAGCATCACTTTCAGGATGGCGCCAATCAGGCCGCAGACAAACTTGTTCAGTGACGGGTCTTTTTCCCCGAGTTTCTTGTCGATCACGCCGACAAAGCGATTGATCAGCCAGAGGCCGACCACCAATGTCACTATGGCGAGGACCACCTTGGGGGCGTAGGTCATGACCAGGGTGATGGCCTGTGCCACGACCTCGGACGCGCGACCGCTCTCTCCAAACAACTCTTCCAGCCGGGTACTCCTTGCTCTTCGGCAGATTATCAAGTGGTTGATTACAGACGTGTGTTTACAGCAAAGTCGAAGCGTATCCAACTCGCAAGACACTTTCAGGTCTTTTCCGGTTTCGTGCACAAAATATCATTGATTGGCCCAATCGACGATAGTGGCCGGATCGCCCTCGACCACGATGCGGCCTTTTTTCTGGCTGAGCTGGTAGTCATACATCGGATCGTAGTATTCCTCCAGCAGCGCGCGGATCCACTCATCATGGCCGCCGGTGTCGCCGTTGCGCTGCTGTTGCTCAAGGGCGGCGACCATCCGGTTCCGCAACTGCTGGTGGCGTTCGCCGCCCAGGCGTTT
>JAEPMM010000449.1 GCA_017643965.1 Marinobacter sp. | reverse complement strand
CGATCACCGCACTCTTCGGCCATTACGGCGTTGAACGTTTGCTGAACCGATGACCATAGGTCTTCCGGATTGTGCTCAACCCAGCCACTGGCCGGGAAATGTTGCGGAAACTCTTGCTGGCGGGTGGCGTGTATGTTGCCCTGCAGGTCAAAGAGTATGGCGCGGGAACTGGTAGTCCCCTGATCGATGGAAAGTATGTATTGGCTCATAATGTTCGACCTCGGTTTCTTATTTTTTCGTATTTTTACTTTTTTGAACATAAATGCCAAGCGGTTTTCACGACAAGCGAGCATATTACCAGCCAAACCTTTTAAAAAAGCTGCATAACCCGCTGAAAACTACTAAACTTTAAGACTGTTTTCGGACGCACAGTATTACGCATGAGAAAAATGACAGAGCGGAGGAGATGTTAATGGCACAGCGTCGCCGACAGGATCTGATTATGGAGCTGATCCAGCAGAACGGTTTCGTCACCACCGAACAGCTGGTAGACCAGTTCAAGGTAACGCCCCAGACCATCCGCCGCGATCTGAATGAACTCGCCAAGCAGAAAAAGCTCCGCAGACACCATGGTGGAGCGGGCATTGATTCCAGCACGGTCAATACCGCTTATCAGGCCCGCAAGATCATGGATCTGGAGGCCAAGGAAAGAATTGCCGAGGCGCTGGTAGAGTTGATTCCGGACAATTCCTCCATGTTCATCAATATCGGCACCACCACCGAGACCATCGCCAAGGCCCTGCTGGAAAAACACAACCTGCAGATCGTTACCAACAACCTCCATGTCGCGTCCATTCTCTCGGCCAAGGAAGATTTCCACGTAATCATTGCGGGCGGCGAAGTCCGCAACCGGGATGGCGGGATTGTCGGTGAAGCCACCCGGGATTTCATCAACCAGTTCAAGATGGACTTCGGCATCATTGGCATAAGTGGCATTCACAACGACGGCTCTCTCCTGGATTTTGATTACCGTGAGGTCCGCGTGGCCCAGGCAATTATTGCCAACTCCAACCAGGTTCTGCTGGCAGCCGACCCTTCCAAGTTCGGACGCAATGCCATGTTCCGTCTGGGAAGCATTTCCCAGGCTGATCACGTCTTCACCGACCAGCAACCTCCCGTGGAAATCCGCCAGCTGCTGACCGAACACAACGTACAGCTTCATATCGTCTGATTGTTTTTCGCTTCCCTCTCTATCCGAAAACGTGATCGCCTCCCCCTTTTCGTTTTTTTTCTATTTTTTCCTTTACGAATATACAAGCCTTTCGCATAATAGTGTCATATCGCATGTTGAACATTGAAAAGTGCGCATGACAACAAAGCGTCTTTTCCATTGGCGTCAGGAGATGACCAACAATGACTTTGGAGCACGAACAGTTTGACGTTATTGTCGTTGGCGGTGGAGTCAACGGCACCGGCATTGCCATGGATGCAGCCGGGAGAGGCCTGAAAGTCCTCCTTTGCGAAATGAATGACCTGGCGTCAGCCACGTCATCCAGCAGCAGCAAGCTCATACACGGCGGGCTGCGCTATCTGGAACACTATGAATTCCGACTGGTCCGGGAGGCCCTGGCGGAGCGCGAATCACTGCTTCGCAATTCGCCACACATCATGTGGCCAATGCGTTTTCGGTTACCGCACCGACCGCACCTGCGCCCAGCCTGGATGATTCGAACCGGCCTCTTTCTCTACGACCACCTGGCGAAACGGGAAATCCTTCCGGGCTCACGCTCCATCAAGTTCGGTGAGAACGATCCGCTGAAACCGGATATCACCAAGGGATTCGAGTACTCGGACGGCTGGGTCGACGATGCTCGCCTGGTGGTTCTGACTGCGAAAAAAGCACAGCAGTTTGGCGCGCAGATATGCACCCGCACCAAATGTGTCAAGGCCGAACAGGGCACCCATGACTGGAAAGTCACACTGCGGGACATGACCGATGAAACCGAAAGAACGGTATCAGCCAAGGCCATTGTGAATGCTTCTGGTCCCTGGGTAAGCAAGTTATTCGGTGAAACCCTGTCGATGCCGGCGCCGAAAATGATTCGCATGGTCAAAGGCAGCCATATTGTGGTTCCCAGACTCAACAAGGGTACCGAAGCCTACATCCTTCAGAATGAAGACGAGCGGATCGTGTTTGTTATTCCCTACGAGGATGAATTCTCGCTGGTGGGCACCACCGATGTCGATTACGAAGGTGACCCCAAGAAAGCGAAAATTTCACCAGAAGAAACTGACTATCTGCTGAACATCGTGAACTCCCATTTCAAGAGGCAGCTTGAACCCTCGGATGTGATCTGGTCCTACTCCGGTGTGCGCCCTCTTATGGACGACGAGCAGGAAAATGCCCAGAAGGCATCTCGGGATTACTCCTTCG
>JAEPMM010000263.1 GCA_017643965.1 Marinobacter sp. | reverse complement strand
CGAGGCTGCGGGCCGCAGGTGCCACACTGCTGAACCAGAGCGTGATTCTCCGGGGCGTCAATGACAACGCCGAGGTTCTGAGCGAGCTCAGCGAGGCGCTGTTTGAGGCTGGGGTTATGCCGTATTACCTGCATGCCTTCGATCCGGTCGCCGGTGCGCATCATTTTGATGTGAGCGATGACAACGCCCGGGCCCTGGTGCGCTCAATGCTTGCCAGTCTGCCGGGCTTTCTGGTGCCGAAGCTGGTCCGCGAGATTCCCGGCAAAGCCGGCAAGACGCCCATCGACCTGTTTGCGTGAGCTTTTTCACAAAGATGGCCCAGAATCACTTGTGAAACTTTGTGAACTCGTGATGTTCTCGCTTTTTGTTCTGCATTTGCTATTTTAGAGTTCGATTTGTACAACGATAAAAACCTGTATTCACGGCGTTTTCCGATTTTACGGGCAAAACCCTCGGCAGCCGTATATAACAACACTCAGGGTCCCGGTTGTGGCCCATACAATTGGCGCGTACTCATGGAAGGAATGACTCTGAAACCGGATCTCCGGGTTCCTGATCAGAAAACGGCAAGTCTCTCATTTTGCGAGACGTCCCCAAAAGCGTTCCGGGACTGGATCAATCAGCTACCGATGGCCAACATCGGCGAGTCGTCACGCCAGCTCTATCACGCCATCATTGAGCTGAACCATCTGTTTATCCCGGCGCAGCAGCGCCTGCAGTTCCTGGAGCTGATTCGCCCCAAAATCCACGTTGTCTGTGCGGAGCTGTCCCGTCACTACCTCGGCATGGCGGTAGCACTGCCGGAGAAACAGAGAAAAATCGCCAATCTGTCCCAGGCCCTGCAACTGCACTGCGCCAGCGGCTACAAGCTGTGCGTACTGGAATTTCTCGATAACGGCGGCCTCGACAAGAACCGCAAAGGGGTCGCCACGTCAGTGCACCGGGCCATCTCGGAACTGGCCGCCACCATTGTCAGGGCGCATCAGCTCTACTGCCCCAGCCCGTCGCACAGCTGGCTGGAGTGCCACCGGCTGTTCCGGTTCGCCCACCGCAACAAGCTGGCCACGGTGACGGTGGACGACGAAACCCTGGTTCACCGCCACAGCAGCACGGTCGAGGACAGCTACAAACGTATCCTGTTACTGGGCTGCGCCCGGGCTAACCAGATGCGACAGAACGAGCTACTGCAAACCTACGAGCTGTTCGAAACCTGGACCGAGCACACCCAATGCGGCCCGGATCTCGACGAAGACAGCCTGTTTGCCGTCAACATGGAGCGTGACGCACCGCCGGTTTACCGCAGCCTGCTAGAGCAGAAACCCGGCGCAGACACCTTCGGCTTTGATACCCGGAAGTTGTCCCGCATGCTGGCAGACGGCCTCCACACCGGCCCCGACGCCAAGAGCGCGGCCACGGCGCTGCACTTGCCGCCCCGCGTGAGCGAAACCCTGCTCACCCACCTGAGTCAGGCCCTCGGCATTCTGGCCAAACGCAATTTCAACCGCATTTCCAGTCAGGGCACGCTTGAACTCTGTGTCGGCCTGACCGCCGCGCACTATTTCATCGCCGGCAAGAAGCATTTCAGTGAATTTGTCAGCGGCAACGACAACGGCGACAGCCGCGAAGGCAATCTGTTCATGCGCTCTTCCCGCGCGGATGACGCCTGGGCCGGGGCTCACGATGCAGCACCGTCGGATGATCGCCCCCACGCTCCTGACGCTCCCATCAATTTCCGGGGCAGCCACGGTCAGGTGCCGCAAACCGGAGCAGACAAGGCCACTCCGCAGTCCCATCAGGCGCTGCTGGTCAACACCAGCCCCTGGGGCTATTGCGTGGCCTGGGAGAGCAACGTGCCCTCGTCACTGCAGGCAGGAGAAATTCTCGGCGTGCGGGAGCAGTCCACCCACCCCTGGAGCGTGGCGGTTGTTCGCTGGATACGACAGGTCCGCAACCAGGGCACGCAAATCGGCATCGAGCTGCTGGCACCCAGCGCCTCCCCCTGTGGCGTGCGGCTGATCCAGAAAATCGGTAACAGCAGCGAGTTTCTGCGGGGTCTGTTGCTGCCGGAGATCAGTGTGGTCAACCAGGCTGCTACACTGATAACACCGAGGCTCCCTTTTCAGGCCGGTAGCCGGATTTCGCTGCTGCATGATGGCCGCGAAGACAACGGTCAATTGCTGCAGAAACTGTCGGCCACCGGCAGCGTCAGCCAGTTTGAACTCAAGCTGATGAATTCCGGAACCACGGGCAGCAGTTCCGCGCCTCCCGCGGCTGGCTCCAGCGAGGATGAATTTGACTCTCTGTGGCCCTCACTGTAGCTTCAGCACCTCCGGTGCCGTCGTCGGGGAGGCACTGTCCACGCGTATCATGAGACGTCTGACGAATGCAGAAAAAGAACACGACCGTACACCTTCTGATCCTGGATCCATCACAGAACGACGCCGAGTCGCTGGTCAGTCTGCTGAGGAACTCCGGAAAAGCCACACGGGCCCACCGCATTACGTCCGAAGAAGACCTGGAAGAGACGCTGAAGAGCGGAAGCTGGGACCTGCTGCTGGCCCGCGACACCGAGCAGGAATTCAGCGCTGACGACGCCCTCGCGATGATCCGCCGCCTCGACAAGGACATCCCCTTCGTACTGCTGACCGGCGAATACAACCGCGAGCGAACCGTTGCAGTGATGCGCGCTGGCGGCCAGGACACCGTGCCGTTCGATTACACCGACCAGCTGGTGCTGGTGGTGAACCGCGAATTGGCCGCTCTCGAGGAGCGTCGGCGGCGGCGGACTCTGGAATCCCACCTGCGAGAAGCAGAGCAACGCTGCCAGCTACTGCTGGAAAGTTCGAAAGACGCCATTGCCTACATCAACGATGGCATGCACATTTACGCCAACCAGTCGTACATGGAATTCCTCGGCTACGACGATATCGATGACCTGATCTGCATTCCGGTGCTCGACACCCTCAACCCCGAGAGTCAGGACAAATATCGGGAGTTCATGAAGTCGTTCACCGAAAGCGGTGAAGACGGCATGACCCTTAACTGTGTTGCCCGCCGCAGCGATGACCACGAACTGAACGTGGTGATGTCGGTGTCTGCCGCGACCTACGACGGTGAGCTCTGCACCCAGATCGTACTGCAACCCGAACACAGTGACGCGGAACTGGAAGAGAAGCTGCGCCAGATCAGCAGTCAGGATCTGTTGACCGGCCTCTACAACCGCCAGCATCTGATGGATGCGCTGGGCCAGGCCGTTGCCAAGGCCGGCAAGGACAATGAGACCGGCGCGCTGGCGTACATCGCGCTCGACAACTTTATGAGCCTGAAAGGTCAGGTGGGCATTGCCGGCGCGGATTTGCTGCTGGGTGACCTCGCCAACATTCTGCGCGAGCAGGCACCCGACAACGCCATCCTCGCACGCCTGAGCGATGACGCTTTCTGCCTGCTCTGTCAGCCCGGCGATGACAAGGCGCTGGCAGCCGAGTGTGAGCGTCTGTGCAAGGCGGTTGAGGATCACCTGTTTGAAATCAACGGGCGCACGGTGCAACTCACCCTCAGCATCGGCGTTGCCGCCATTACCGAGAATTCGCCCAAGGCTCCCGATGTGATGGGGCGTGCCCACACCGCCTCATCAGAGCTCAAGAAGAAAGACGGCCATGCCCAGGGCAATGGCGTGCTGATCTACAATCCCGCTGATTATGAAACGCTGGATGAAAGCAACTCGGCCGAGGCCATCCAGAAAGCACTGGATGAAAACCGCTTCCGCCTGCTGTTTCAGCCGATCATCAATCTTCGGGGAGAAGGCGAAGAACACTACGAGGCGTTCGTGCGCATGCTGGACAAGGATGGCGAGGAAGTCTCCCCGTACGACTTCCTGCCGCCTGCGGGCCCCACGGACATGTCCATCAAGATCGATCGCTGGGTCATCCTGCAAACCATCAAGCAGCTGTCCAGCCATCGCTCACGGGGGCACGACACCCGGCTGTTTCTCAACATCACCGGCGAAACCCTGGAAGACAAAACCTTCACGCCCTGGCTCAGTGTCGCTCTGAAGGCCGCACGGCTGCCCGGTGACTCGCTGATCTTCCAAATCCGTGAGGGCGACGCCAACAACTTCATGAAGCAGGCCAAGGAATTTGCCAAGGCGGTTCACGAGCTGCATTGCAAGGTGTCCATCAGCCAGTTCGGATGTGCGCTGAACCCGTTCAACACCCTCAAGCACATCGATGTGGACTACGTGAAGATCGACGGCTCGTTCACCGAAGAGATCCAGAAAAGCGAAGACGCCAAGGAAGAGGTCAAGGAAATGGTCAAGAGCCTGCAAAGCTCGGGCAAACTGACCATCATCCCTCTTGTGGAGAATGCCGGCGTGCTCGCCACCCTGTGGCAGGCGGGCGTGAACTACATTCAGGGCTACTATCTGCAGGCACCGGTTCCGGAAATGAACTACGACTTCGGGGATCACTAGCGGGCAGGATACCCGCCCGCCAGCGATCTGTTACTGATCCTCGCTTTCGCGGTAGCCGATCAGATAGAGAATGGCGTCCAGACCGAGGGTGGAAATCGAGTGCCGGGCCGATTCCTTCACCACCGGTTTGGCACGGAACGCCACCCCCAGCCCGGCCTGGCTGAGCATCGGCAGGTCGTTGGCGCCGTCACCCACTGCGATCACCTGCTCACGGGAAATGTGCTCCCGCTCGGCAATTTCCAGCAGCAACTCGGCCTTGCGTTTGCCGTCTACAATCTGGCCGGACACGCGGCCGGTTACCTTACCATTCTCGATTTCCAGCTCATTGGCGTGGATGTAGTCAATTCCGAGGTTGCGCTGCAGATGGCGGGCAAAATAAGTGAAGCCCCCTGACAGAATCGCGGTGCGATAGCCCAGGGATTTGAGGCGGCGGATCAGATGCTCTGCGCCCTCGGTCATCTTCAACCGGGCGGCGATCCCCTCCAGAACGGACTCGTCCAGCCCCTTGAGCAGCGCCAATCGCTCGGCGAAGCTCTGGCTGAAATCCAGCTCGCCCTGCATGGCACGCTCGGTGATCTCGGCCACCTGGTCGCCCACGCCGGCCTCGCGGG
>JAEPMM010000101.1 GCA_017643965.1 Marinobacter sp. | reverse complement strand
CATCGTCGCGCTGTTGCTTGAGCGGAATCTTGACCTGCCCGCCACGGTGATTGCGCTCTGGAAACTGGGTGCCGCCTATGTGCCCCTGGATGCCTCCTACCCCGCAGAGCGGATCCGTTCGATTCTTGACGTCGCCCAGGCGCAAACCGTGATCACCTACGGTGGGCGGTCAGCCCAGAATTGGCCCGATGGGGTCGCGCTCATCACTCCAGACCAGGAAACCGCTGAGGTGAACCGCCAGGACGCTGGCCCCGTGAGTTCCGATCTGGCCGCGGATCAGCTTGCCTACGTCATTTTCACTTCCGGTTCTACCGGTGTGCCGAAAGGCGTTGAAATCAGCCATGGCGCGCTTCACAACTTCCTGCAGGCCGTTTCCCGGGAGCCCGGACTGGACAACGACGACACGTTGCTGGCCATTACCACCCTGGCGTTCGATATTTCGCTGCTGGAACTGTTCCTGCCGCTGAGTGTCGGCGCAACCCTGGTGATCGCATCACAGAACCAGTGTGGCGACCCTCACCAGCTGATCCGGTTGCTGGAGCAGCATCGCATTACTGCTCTGCAAGCCACACCCGCGACCTGGCGTTTGCTGGTGAACGCCGGTCTCGATCTCAGAACACCCCTGAAGGGTCTGGTCGGCGGAGAAAAGCTTCCGGGAGACCTGGCCGCCACGCTGCTCGCCAGGGGCGTGGAGCTATGGAACATGTATGGCCCCACGGAGGCCACGGTCTGGACCAGTTGCTACCGGGTAACACCCGATCCTGAGGGCGCATTGCCCCGAATACTCATTGGCCGGCCACTGGCCAATACCCGGCTTCATGTTCTGGACCCGCAAGGTCGCCCACTGCCACTGGGGGTGTACGGTGAACTCTGCATCAGCGGTGACGGCCTGGCGGCTGGTTACCGCAATAACCCGGTCCAGACCCGAGAACGCTTCGTTCAGGATGACAGTGGCCGGAGTCTTTATCGCACCGGTGATTTCGCCCGCTGGACACTGAACGGCTACATAGAGTTCGGTGACCGCATCGATAATCAGGTAAAGGTTCGGGGCTATCGGATTGAACTTGAGGAAATCGAGATTCAGTTACGCAGCCACCCGGCAATCGGCGACGCGGCCATGGTGGTTCAGGATCTGGGTGCGGATGATCACCGCCTCACCGCCCACATCGTCTATCGGGGCCAGGAACGCCCCACCAGCAGCGAACTGCGCAAGCACCTGCGCAGGTTTCTGCCGGATTACATGATGCCGCAGCAGTTCACCACCCACGATCAATTGCCTTTGCTGCCCTCGGGCAAAGTCAACCGGAAGCTGCTGGCACAGATGAGCAGCAGCCCGGCACCGACGCAGGTGCCGAACCGCGAACCCACGGACACCGAGGACCGCCTGATCACCATCTGGAAAAACCGCCTCAAACGCGAAACGGTGGCGGTGGACGATCAGTTTCTGGATGTGGGCGGGCATTCCCTGCTGGCCCTTCAGGTGATCATAGATGTGGAGCAGGCGCTGGGCATACGAATGATGCCCCAGGATCTCTGGGTCAACACCCTTGAGCAACTGGCCAATCTTGTGGATCAGAAAATTGCGGTTCGGGGTCCTGCCGTTGCCGGACAGGAGCCCCGGAAACAGAAATCCCGCAAAAACATGCTCAAACGGCTTTTCGGTTCCCGATAATACCGGGGCCTTAAAGCACAACGTCAACCGGGGAATCGTGCCAGGAGCAGATGTTGGAAGCGTTCTATTTCGGACCCTCTGAAAGTTACCTGTTCGGGGTATTCCATCCCCGGATGGGGGTCGATCGTAACGAGGCGGTGGTATTGTGCAATCCGTTCGGGCAGGAGTACATGAGGGCCCACAAGTCGGTACGCCGACTGGCGATCAATCTGGCAGCGCTGGGGTATTCGGTGCTGCGTTTTGACTACCGCGGCACTGGCGATTCTGCCGGAGACCTTCAGGGGGTAACAGCAGACCATTGGCTTGAAGACATTGGTCACGCGGTTCAGGAAGTCATGGATATGGCCGCCGTTGGCCGGGTAGCTCTGGTGGGACTGCGCCTCGGCGCCCTTTTTGCGGCCCGGGCTGCAGCGGATTTCTCGGGTGTGTCCCGAGTGGTGCTCTGGGACCCGGTGACCAGCGGTGCACGCTATGTGGAAGACATCCGCATCGCGATTGCCGACGCCCAGGCAGAAGGCAGCCGGTCAAGACTGATCAGCCCCGACGGCGCCCTGCACTTTAACGGATTTTCCATGCCCGCCGAATTTCAGAGAACCCTGGCTACCATGAATCTGAACGAAACCCTGCCGTCACTGAACATTCCAATGGCCCAGATTGTCTCCCATGAGGCTGAGGAATTTGCCGCATTGGAACGGCATCTTGGAGGGCGCGCGAACTTTTATGCCGAGCTTGCGCCCGCCCCCCATAACTGGAACTACGTGGATCACGTTGGAGGCATTTTGTGGCCGAAGCCGGTGATCGATGCCATTGAACAGTATTTCGATCAGACACCAATCCTGGGACAGGGGGCATTATGCGCGAACAGGTCGTGATGGTCGGCGACGACCTACCCCTGATTGGCGTGCTCTGCGAGCCGGACACCGAGCAGAACGCCGCACCCAAAGTGGCGGTCATTCTGTTGAACTCCGGCGTTATTCACCGTGTCGGTTCCTGCCGGTTGTCGGTGACACTCGCACGCAGCCTCTCCGAGCACGCCGGGATTGCCACGTTCCGCTTTGACTTCTCCGGCATTGGTGACAGCGACGCCCGCCGAGGCACCCTCACCGCCGCTCAGGCCGCCGTCGACGAAGTGCAGGAGGTGATGGACTACCTGTCCCGATGGAAGCAGTACGACCGGTTCATCCTGTACGGCCTGTGCTCCGGCGATTTTGCTTCTTACCGCACCGCACTCAGTGACAGCCGGGTTATGGCAACCATCCAACTGGACGGCTATTGCTACATGACCTGGAAAAGCTACGTCATCAACTATGCCCCCAAGCTGTTGTCTCTCTCGAGATGGGCGCAGTTTATTCTGAGGAAATTAGGCGTGCGCAAGCAGAAAAAAGGCGCAGAAGTGTCGGGCATTGAAGAGCGATACTTCGAGGTGCCCGGGTTCGCCGGTTATCCCCCGAGAGAAGAGGTCCGGGAGGGCCTGCAACAGCTGAATGAGCGTGGACTCCGAATGCTGTACGTGTTTTTCGGCAACGAGTACTACGTGTATCAGCGCCAGTTCGTAGATTGTTTCAAACCGGTTGCCTTTGGTGACAACCTGACCATCATCCACCGCCCTCACGCGACCCACATCCTCTCGGAGCCGGAGGACCGGGCCTCAGTGGTTGAGTCCATTACCCGATGGACCCGTCAGTTAATCCACCAGCCCGGAGTATGATCCCCCCGCCCAGGGAAGAGCTGACCGCGCTTACATCGCTAAGAGGCATGGCCGCGGTGCTGGTCATGTTTCATCACTTCATGAACGTGCTGCTCAAGGACACCATGGCCATTGAGCCGACGAATCTGATCTATAAATCCTACCTGTGGGTCGATCTGTTTTTCATCCTGAGCGGCTTCGTACTGGCGTACGTTTATCACAGCCAATTCCTTGAGGGCGTTCGAGGCAGGAGCTACTGGCGTTTCATGCAGGCACGTTTTGCGCGGATCTATCCCCTGCACTTCTTCATGTTGTCGGTTTTCCTCGGTTACGAAGGTCTGCAGTGGCTGCTGAGCCAGAGGAATGCTACCGGCATGGTGTACCTGTCAGAACCATTCACGGCAGGTCAAAGCACCTCCAGCCTGCTCACAAATCTGCTTCTGGTGCAGACCCTGCATTGGCGTGCCTACTGGAATGAGCCCGCGTGGTCGATCAGCGCCGAGTGGCTGATCTACTTTACGCTGCCGTTTGTGATGTTCGCGCTGGTCCGCCTGCGCGCCCGGTGGTTCGGTGTAGTGGCGTGCGCGGCGCTGATCCCGCTGATGCTGATCGAATGGCACTTCGGTGACCTCGGTCTGTATTTTGCCGGCTGGCCAATGCTGTTCCGGTGCCTGTGCGAAGCCATTCTGGGCGTGCTCGCTTTTCGCTGTTACCAACTGGGACTGCTGCAGAACTTTGCGTCAGCCCGCCTGGTGATGCCGGTGCTGTTGTTGAATCTTCTGATTCTCGCAGTCCCCGGTCCCGGTGTGCCCTCGGTTATGGGATTTGTCTGGCTGGTGCTCTGTGCCGCCCGGCTACCACCGCATCAACCCCATCCCCTCAACAGCCCGCTGCCGGTTTACCTGGGCAAGATCTCCTACTCGGTCTACCTGGTGCACTGGCTGTTCCTGGATCTCGTGCGGGACGGGTTCCTGTTCTTCACCGGATTACCGGTGCATCAGGCGCTCACAGCGGGCGCCCAGATTGGCCTTCTGGTGATTCTCTCCGTTCTGGTGATCGGTGTTTCCGAGTTGACCTATCGCTGGATAGAGGCTCCCATGCGGTCCCGGTTAAAGCCTCGTGCGAGTCGCACAATAAACGCCTGATTGCACGGGGCCACCCTCCAATCTCCTGCAATTTTTCCGCCTAAAAAACCGTTACATATAATTACAAAAACTAACCCGTCGCCTTTGCTTCCTGTGGGTATATGCCATGCTTAAAGAAGTGGGCTTACCTCATTTCCGCACCACACCATAACTGCAGGGGACGCTGTCATGGTCAGATCCAAAACGGTAGTACTTCTGTCACTAGCCAGCACATTCATCGCAGGTTGTGCCACACGACCTACACCCGATGTGGGCACACTTCCGCCGCCCGCCGCCGGAAGCCCCTCGGAGCATATCATCGATCGTGAGAACATCGGCTTTTACAGCGACGGCAACTGGAGCATCTCAACCTCGCTACCGGGCTTCGAAGGACAGGACTATCTTATTTCAGCCCCCGGGACCGGTCAGAATGTGGCCACCTGGAACCTCAATATCATTCGCACTTTTGATATCTACGCCAAGTGGACATCCACACCCCGCAGGGGATCCAACGTCAAATTTGTCGTACACCATCTCGATAACCAGAACAATCTGGTCACCGAGACCGTTACTGTGGATCAGCGCGAAAATCCCGGGGAGTGGTTCAAGCTCGGTACCTATCGGATGTCCACCCTCACCGGCCGAGTCACTGTGAGTGATGATGCGGATGGCTGGGTGGTCGCAGACGCCGTTCTGTTCAAGGAAGTGGGCGTAACACCGGATGAGGAGCCCGCGCCACCCACCGGCGATTCTGACGGAGACGGCATTCCTGATGAGTGGGAGGTCCGATATGGACTTGACCCGAATGATCCCTCCGACGCAACTCAGGATTCGGATGGTGACGGCCTCAGCAATCTTGACGAGTTCCTGGCGCTGACCGACCCGACCGTCGCCGACTCCGACGGGGATGGTATACCCGATGGCTATGAGGTCGAAAACGGACTGGACCCATCCATCGATGATGCCATGCAGGATGCCGACGGTGACGGCCTGGCCAATTACAATGAGTTCCTGGCGGGGACCTCAGCAATCGATGCCGACAGCAGGCTTGCAAGCAATGCGGTATTGCTGACCTGGGAGGCGCCCACCGAACGGACCGATGGTAGTCCACTCACCGAGGATGAGATCGCGCGGTACGAGTTGCTCTATCAGCGGACCAGCAGTGCGGGCGCGGGCGCAGGCGAGCGTATCATTGATAATGAATCGTCTGCGTTTAGCTCCTACGGGGGCGGCAGGACATCTTCTGGGTATGGCGGGTTTATTGGCGATAATTACTTCATCATGGATCCGGGCTCAGGAGAAGTGTCTGCCGAATGGCAGGTTTACGAGCTTGTCCCTGGCACCCAGTATCAATTGTCCGGACACTGGGTCTCAAGCGGCCTGCGCGCATCCAACGCCACCTACAGCTACACCTTCACGGATGCCAAAGGTGCCCAGACCACTCAGACAGCCGTTGTCGATCAACGGAGCAATGGCGGATCCTGGCAAAGTCTGGGCAACTTCGAGACGTCTGGCACCACCCTTTCCGTCAGCATCAACAATGACGCTGACGGTTATGTGATTGCCGACGCCATCAAGCTGGATTCTGCAGGCGGGGACGAAACCACCGTAGTGATCGAGAAGGCCGCCTACAACAGCTATATTGTGGAGGATCTCGGCGCTGGCGAGTGGCAGTTCAAGCTCCGGGCCATCGATTCTGAGGGCGTTGAGGGTGAATTCTCGGAAATCGCAAGGCGAACCATCGAATAACAGGTTTCAACCCACGGGAGGATCACTGCCCTGATCGCGGAGGATGCTAGCGATCAGGGCTATGTCCGCAGGGGTGACGTCTTCGTGGCAGGGCAAGGTCAGGAGTCGCGCTGCAAATTCATCTGCACGGGGACAATCCACACCGGCAAACACGTCCTCCAGCCCCGCGATGCGCGGAAGTGAGCGGCGGTAAAAAGTGCTAGCGCCGATGCCACGCCGATTCAGGGCGCGGGCAACCCGGTCTCGCAACCCCTCTGTCGGCGCCAGTAGCCCGTATCGCAGTATTGGCATGGCTTCCCCACCCGCTCGACGACCAAGCAGTGACCACCCCATCGTTTCCGCAAAGGCCAGTTGCTGGCTGTACAATGCCTGGATTGAGGAGCGCCGGCCGAGCGCACGAATTCCAGCGCCCAACAGCGGCCTTGGCAGATCCAGCCTGGAAACCGAGTCCAGGGGTTTGAAATGCGTCTCGCCAATATTCAGAAAGGGCAGCTTTTCAAGAACGCAGAAAGGTACCCGCATCAGCAGAAGATTGACAATCCTCCTTTTCAGGCGCCATAGCACGCCAGTATTCATCCGACTGCTCGGGCAGGCACCCACAACATCAAGGGGTTGCCCGGCCAGATCGCTTTTCACCAGCAAAGCCCCCCCTCCCATCAGGTTGATCGGCTTGCCGCGACCGAAACTCAGCACCGCGCAATCTGCAAAAGGTTGCGTGGCGCAGACCGGCGGGAAACATTGGGCCGAATCCTCGATCAGCAGCAGGTCGTTGTCCCGGCAAATTACTGAGAGCGCACTCAATCGCTCGGGGATGCCGAGAAGCCCGACGCCAATGGCCGCGACCGTATTGTTATTGATCTGCTGCCGAAATTGCTGGTGGTCCATCCAAGGGAGACCGGGTTCCAGGTCTACCAAGACCGGTGTGCTACCCTGGGCGAGGACAGCGGCGACAAGATCCGGACACCCGTAGGCAGGCATCAGTATTTCGGGCTGATGGACCTCAGGCTTGCGGGACCGGGCTATTGCCACGGCGGCAGACAGCGCGGCGGTTCCGGATGCCATAAAGACGGTCTGATAACCGGGCTCCCAGGCGTAGGTGGGTGCGGCGGAATTATCCATTGCCGGCACCCTGCTGCCAACCGGTCTGATCTTACCCAGCAAAGGCACACTCCTGGTTCATATCAGCGGTTGGATGGCGTCCAGACGGTCATACGTCGACCGGACAGAAAGCTCACCGTCGCCTGGGCGGTTGCCACGTTTACCTGTACGAAGAAGTAAGGGATTTTCACGGTAGCCGACTCCCGTAAGGAGGGCATCCAATGGCCAGCAAGTACAAGACCGTAAAAAGCCAGTTGGGCGACCAGCGTCAGTGTGTAAACGGCGCCCTGACCCGCCAGTGCAAACGACACCAGCAACAGCAGCAGCTGAAACCAGGGAGCAAGCCAGCGCATGAGCTTGTGCCCGATCACCTGGAACGAAAACAGGCCGTATCGGAGAGGATTCAGCACTTCCGGGTGCCTGGCCAGAGCGGTCAGGCCCCGGATAATGGTTCGCACCTTGCGCTGGTACTCTCGGGTAGAGTCCGCCACATCCTGATAGAAGCCGAGAACATCGGGCGCGGTGACCGCCACCAACCCGTTGCGAACCGTATTCAGGGCGGTGTTGAAATCGCTGGGCGCATAGATGTCCCAGTGGTCCTCACAGACCTCTCGGCGCGCCGCGAAAAATGACCCACTCAGACCCACAAGGCCTGCCCTGGCAGACTCCAGGCCGCGAAGCCACATCTCGTACCGCACGTAGGCTCCCTCCCCCACCACACCGCCATCGCGGCTCAGAAAGCGGTCCTCACTGGACACCGAGCCGACAGACGGGTCCGCGAAATACCGGACAAGTTTGCGGATAGCATCCTCGGGGATGGCGGTGGCGACATCGGAAAACACAAGAATATCACCGGTTGCTTTGCGGATGGCCTGCAGTTGCGCGTGCTCCTTGCCTTTGCGCTCGGTTGCCCGGGCGAGCAGTACGGCATGCTGTTGATATTCCTCAACAATGGCGTCTGTTGCATCCGTTGAGCAATCCGAAGCAACAAGAATTTCAAGATGCGGATAATCCAGCTTCAGGCAGTTCTCGATTTTTTCGCGGATGCGGGATTCTTCGTTGTGAGCTGTTACAATCAGAGACACACTGGGAAGGTATTCCGCGGTTTGAGAGGGCGCAGAAGCAGGATGCTTCCTCGCCGGTAGCAACAGCAACAATAATGGGTAGATGAAATAACTGAACACCGACCCGACCAGGGCCACCCAGAACAGCAACACCAGCATAGCTCTTCATCCTTGTGAACTGACACTAATGACAATTCTGCCTGCTACTGGCAAAATTGATGAGGAATTAAACTATACATGGACCGTTAAGCCAAAACCATTGGCAGCGCCCACGGAGGCAAGGACTTGGCCCCAATCCGAAGTACCCTCAGATTCTTTGCGTTGTCAGTGTTCGCCCTGGCCGGCTGGATAAAAATCCGGCTCACGGTTCGACCGACACTGGTCATCCTGACGTACCACCGGGTCCTACCGGCTGACCATCCCGACCGGTCCTGCGAGCAACCCGGAATGGTCATCGCGCCGGAGTTGCTCCGGAATCATATCCGTTACATGAAAGCGTGTGGCGCTACGCCGGTTCACCTCGATGACTGGCTCTCGGCACAGGCGACTCCGAACAAACTGCCCAGGCTGTCTTTTGCGCTAACGTTTGATGATGGCTGGCGTGACAATTACCAGTACGCTTTTCCTGTGTTGAACGAAGAACAAGTTCCGGCCACGATATTTCTGGTTACCCGCTTGCTGGATACCAACCGGACGTTCTGGCCAGAGCAGGTGCTGAAATTAGTAACCTCCCGGGCCATTCCCCGGGATGTGCCCGAGTACCAGTGGCTGACGCCTTTCCTTCCTGATCAAGAGCCCGATTCAGCACCGCTGGACCTCGAACAGGCCGACGATGTGGTCAACAGACTCAAGGTACTCGACGACGAGGTGATCCTTG
>JAEPMM010000273.1 GCA_017643965.1 Marinobacter sp. | reverse complement strand
TGGTGGACCCGATCAGTAGATTAACATACGGACCCCAGATCAACAGTCTTAGAGACCAGATAGCAGAAGGTTCGGGATCGAGCAAAAGGATTGAGAATGATTAGCGCTAGTGTGTCAGTTGTTTTGCCAGCAAAGAACGAGGAAGCATCAATAGGATCGTTGGTAAAGGAGCTTTTAACTTTCGATTTTGTCACCCAGGTTTTAGTGGTGGACGATGGGTCGAGCGATGGAACTGGTGCAATCGCGGCAGCTGCAGGTGCGGAGATCGTTCGCCACGCTTACTCCAAAGGCAACGGAGCCGCAATCAAGTCGGGGGCTCGGGCTGCTACTGGCGAAGTCATAGTTTTTATGGATGGTGACGGCCAGCATTCTCCAGCGGATATTCCAGCTCTGTTGGATAAGATTAACGAAGGGTTTGATCTGGTTGTGGGAGCTCGCAGCAAAGGCGGGCAGGCTAGTTTGGGGCGCAGTTTTGCAAATAACCTGTATAACAAACTTGCGTCTTTCATTGTTGGGCAGCGAGTTGAAGATTTGACATCAGGCTTTCGAGCTGTAGTGGCTTCAAAGTTCAGGGAATTTCTTTATTTACTACCGAATGGATTTTCATACCCCACAACTTCGACTATGGCCTTTTTCAGAGCAGGCTATTCTGTTGCCTTTATTCCTATTTCAGTATCGAAAAGAGTGGGCTCAAGTCATATTAAGCCTATTCAGGACGGAATAAGGTTTTTGCTCATAATTTTCAAAGTTGGAACATTATACTCTCCTTTGAAAATATTTTTCCCGATGTCTTTTTTTATATTTCTTATAGGTATTAGCTACTACGGATTTACATATTACACTCAGGGCCGGTTTACAAATATGAGTGCATTAATGTTCACAACATCGTTAATCGTATTTATGGTTGGGCTTGTTTCTGAACAAATTACTGCGCTCATGTACAAAGACAGTAAAATTGAAAAGTAAGATTTTGAGAGGTTAGAATGGGTCCAAAAAAGAAACTGATCGTTCTCTCCTCTACCTATCCCCGATGGAAGGATGACTTCGAGCCTGGCTTCGTCCACGAGTTGTGTCGAAGGCTTACCAACAGTTTTGAAGTCACCGTTCTGTGCCCGCACTCGCCCGGAGCTGAGCGTTTTTCATCAATGGATGATGTCAATGTTGTTCGCTTTAGATACGCTCCCCAGTGTTTAGAGACGCTGGTCAATGATGGAGGAATAGTCTCTAACTTAAAGTCGTCCCCATGGAAATGGCTGCTATTGCCATTCTTTTTTATTGCGCAGCTAATATCCCTTTGGAAACTAGTCAGGCAATGGGGGCCAGACGTTATCCATGCCCATTGGATTATACCTCAGGGGCTAGCTGCTGTCGTTTTGCGCTTTTTTAATTCCAGTTTTCCTCCAATATATGTCACTTCCCATGGGGCAGACCTATTCGCGCTGAAAGCGGGTGTTTTTCAGGAATTGAAGAAAATTGTTTTATCTCGTGCTGTCGGAATTTCGGTTGTGAGTTCCACTATGAGAGATGAGGTCGGTAGGTTGTCGGTTGATCTTGATAAGGTTACGGTTTTGCCGATGGGAGTAGATTTGGAGAATCGGTTTCGCCCAAACCTCGCTGTCGAGCGAACACAGTGGGAAATCTTGTTCGTCGGGAGACTGGTCGAGAAGAAGGGCTTACAATATTTAATTCAGGCTATGCCATCCATTCTTGAGCAGTTTGAAGATTCGGTTTTAACTGTTGTTGGGTTTGGTCCCGAAAAAGGACGTCTGATCGAATTGGCCGAGAGCTTAGGTGTACAAAAACAGGTTAGATTTGTTGGCTCGGTATCGCAAAGTGAGCTGGCTGATTTTTATCAAAAGGCCGCGGTTTTCGTTGCACCGTTCATTATGGCGAATAATGGTGACCAGGAAGGATTGGGTTTGGTAGTCGTGGAAGCGTTAGGTTGCGGCTGTCCTGTCGTCGTGGCCGACGTTCCTGCCAGCAGGGATGTTAGCTCGAGCGCCAGGGGCGTGACTGTTGTCCCGGTAAGGGACAGCGCAGCAATTGCCGAAGCTGTTATTGAGCAGTTCCGGCAAAAAGATCCTGAATATCATGAAGTTTTAAGCTCTCGAGCCAGTCTGATGGCAAGGTTTTCATGGGAAGCGGTTGCCAGATCTTACTCCGCTGAGTTGAACAAGATTTTGAGCGAGCGAGCTTGACTCTATGTTTCCACGAGACGGTGGCGTTTGGTTTCCCACAATTCGTGCTGGCACCGGAGTTGACAGCTTCACCGAGTTATTGGCAGACGGTCTCCGGCAACGAGGCATAAGAGCAGAGATTGAATGGTTGCCGCATAGGGCGGAGTATCTACCGTGGCTGGTAAAAGTGCCTAAGCCGCCTGATTGGGCCTCAATTGTTCATATTAACTCTTGGATTCACAGAAGGTTTATCCCATGTAGTCTCCCAAGTGTGGTCACTCTGCACTCTTGCGTGCACGATCCCGCTTATGCTCCCTACAAGTCCGTTCCTCAAACCTTGTACCACCGCCTGTGGGTTTATAAACGAGAAGTTGAATCCATTCAAAAAGCTTCGGCTGTCACAGCAGTGAGTGAGTACACTGAAAGCGTTGCAAGGGGGGTATTTCCGCAGTTGCCAGTTGTTCATGGCGTGCCCAATTGGGTTAGGACAGATGTCTTTTTTCCCGCGATTCGTACCCTCCCAGGCAAGCCGTTTCGCTTGCTTTTCGTGGGCAATGTCAGCGCAAGGAAAGGAGAAGACATTCTGGTAAAAACTATGGCCAGACTCGGTTCGGGCTTCCAATTGAGCTACACCGGTAATCCCGAAGATTTTTCGAAGCCAACCGAGTTGCCGGATAACATGGTACCTCTTGGGAAGATTATGGGGCCGTGTGCAATGGCGGAAGTGTATCGAGCGCATGATGCCTTTCTGTTTCCCAGCCGTCTCGAGGGGCTTCCATTGTCTGTTCTTGAGGCCGCTTCGTCTGGCCTCCCAGTGATTGCTTCAAATTGTTCGTCTCTGCCTGAAGTTGTTCGACACAGAGAAACGGGGCTTCTCTGCAAGATGGATGATGTGAGTGCGTTTGTAGACGCAGTTCAATTATTGGCAGACTTTCCCGACATTTGGGGGGCGATGAGTAGCAATGCAAGGCAGCTTATGAAAGCAAATTTTGCCATGGAGCGTGCAGTAGACCGTTACGTAGATATTTACCGCTCTGTTGCTCGATAGCCCACATATTGCACGATAGAATCGTAAAACAGTAGGTGTTTCTTTTAGTGAAAATTACGCCAACCAAGTTCGATCTAATAGGCTACAGAATCGTATCGCCGTTTCACCTTGTTGCCTTGACGGCTTACGCACAAAATTATCAACTTGAAAAAAAGAACTTGAATGTCTTGGTGATTATCTCCAAAGGCCCTTGGAGGGATAGCATTCTCAAAAAGGCCGATGTGTCCGACCCAAGGCTTAAAATGACCTTTCTCAGTGAAGATGACGCTTCTCTGAATGCGCCGGTTTGGTGGCCTGTACTGATGATATTGAGGCCGTTGATCAGCTTAGGTGTTAGGTTGACCAACCGCCCTCGCATTCCGATTTGTTCTCCAACTTTGGCATGTCTGAGATTCTCATCACAATCAATGCCTGCACTATGGCAATTCAAGCCTATATTGATTGACGAGGGGATAGGGTCCTTTAACACCCTCCAGAATTTCAGGCGAGAGGCGAAGAAGAATTTCCGCTCTGAAGCGCTACAGCGGCTTGCCGTGCTTGGGTACGACCTAGTCCACAAGAATCTGTGTTTGCTTGGCGGCAGTCAGGTTACTTTGTTCAAATTTGAGGGGCAGAAACCTGTTCTCAACAACGAGGTCGCGGACGCATACCGCCGCATATTCAGAATGAGGTATGAAAGTCACAGAAAGCCCCTTAATTTTCATGGTCCGGTAGTTCTTATCCTGACACAGCCTCTTGACGAGATTGGGGCTTGTTCTCGGCAAGACCTTATGAACGAGCTCGAAAAGCTCGTGCTCAAAATTCGTCTAAGGGGGTTGTCGCCCATTTTGAAAATCCATCCTGCAGAGGATCCTGAAAAGTACAGACCTTTAGGAGTAGAACAAGTCGATTTCGATGGAATTGTAGAAGAGATATTTGCCGGTGTAGGTGATCAGATTTCGGAGATACAAGGCTTTTCTTCTACTAGCTTGATAACTGGCAGTGCGCTTTACGGAATTAGATCGGTCAGAGTGAATATGGCAGAAGACCAAAGTGGGCTGGGACTATTTTCTGGGCCTGCGAGGGCACTGTTCCATGCTTACACCCAAACGGAGGAGCAAAACGAGACCAATGGTCATCGGACTTGAGTTCGGCCAAGGCAATCTCTGATTAGAAACGCCAGCCCAATTGATGCCATTCTTTTTAAAATACCTCAGGAGAGAATGTGTTGTACAAGCTGAAGAATAATACTCTTCTCATAGGCTCAATGGCCTACCTGGCATCAAACATTTTGACTGCTGTTATTCCGTTTGTGTTGCTCCCAATATTGACTCGATATCTCAGCCCTGAAGAATACGGTGAAGTCGCGATGTTTCAGGTACTTCTCGGCGCTTTCACCGCTTTCATTGGTTTGAGCATGCAGGGCGCAGCGAGCAGAAAATTTTTTGATGGGGGGCATGAGAAAGGGGACCTGGAAGAGTTTATTGGTTCTTGCATGCAGATCCTGTTCTTAACTACATCGCTTGCGATGATCGTTTTGTTGGGAATCAGTGGGAAAGTTTCAAATTGGACTGGCCTTGAACAACGTTGGATCTTTCTCGCTGCTCCGGTTACCGCAGCTTCGATTATTGTTCAAGTACGTTTGGGGCAATGGCGGGTTCTACCCCGTTACTGCGGACACTTCTAAAAAGAGGCACAATGTGCCAAAGGAGTGTTCATGTCCAGACGCAGAAAATATAGCCCAGAATTCAAACGCGAAGCGATTGCTCTGACCCGTCAACTCGGTGTGAGCTGT
>JAEPMM010000460.1 GCA_017643965.1 Marinobacter sp. | reverse complement strand
GGGGCTGCGTTTCCTGCAGTATTCCATCCGCCTGCTGAGAGGCGATGACCGCCGGGTGGCGCTCAATACCTTCAAGTACTCCATCACCTACCTGATGGCGCTGTTTGTGGTGCTGCTGGTAGACCACTTCGTGTTCTTCTGAACCACCGACCAAGAGAGATTGCATGAACGGCTCGATCCGCCTGACCCTGATTATTCTGCTGCTGGTCGTGATGCTGGTGTTCGGGCTGGTGGTCGGGCGGCAGGTGTTCACAGTGGGCGAGCAGGAGCCTGCGCCGGCGCCGGAACTGACCGAACTGAACGCCTATGTGTACGACATCGGGCGCCCGCTGCCGGAATTCGAGCTGCTGAACGAGCAGGGCGATACCGTTACCCGCGAAAGCCTGAAAGGGCGCTGGACCTTCGCCTTTATCGGCTACACCAACTGCCCGGACATCTGCCCGGCGGCCATGGCCAACCTGCGGCAAACGGATAACCTGCTGTCGGAGGAACTGCCCCAGCCGGATTACCTGCTGATCACCGCCGACCCGGACTACGACACGCCCGAACAGCTGCGCAATTACACGGACTTTTTCGGCGAGAACTTCCACGGCCTGACTGGTGATATCGACACCCTGCGCGAGGTGGCCAAAAGCCTGAATGCTGTGTTCGTTCACCGCCAGGTGGACGGTGAGCTGCTGGTGGACCACAGCGGCCATTTCGCGTTGCTGAACCCGGACGGTGACATGATCGCGGTCCTCCAGCCACCTCATGATCCGGAGACCCTGGCGGAGGCGTTCGAGCGCATCTACGAGTGGGCGAAAGCCAGTCAGCCGCGGGCGGGCTGACTCGCCCCCGCCGAATGTTGCGCTGACATCGTCCTGCCAGTGGCTTAAACTGCGCCCCTGTTTTTCTCAGGGTTGCCCGTTATGACCACGTTGCCGCAGACTGCCCCATCTCCCCGCGAACTGTTCTCCGTGCTTGCTGCCGGGGCGGTGGTGTTGCTGGTGGTGCACGGCCTCGGCCGATTCGTCTACACCCCGCTGTTGCCCCATCTGGTGGACGATGGCCAGTTTGGCGCCGGAGAGGGCGCCGCGGTCGCCACCTGGAATTATTTGGGTTACCTGATGGGGGCACTGCTGGCCACCCGCTGGCACCGTGTTGACCAGATACGCACCCTGTTACCGGTGTCGCTGGCGGTGCACGTGGCCACCACCCTGATTCTTACCCAGACCGATCACCTCACCGTCATCTCCGCCAGCAGCTGGCTGAACGGCGTCGCCCACGGCATCGTGTTTGTGCAGGCGCCGGCGCTGATTCTGGAGTGGCTGGTTCTGCGTAACCGCGCGGCCATGAGCGGGCTGGTGTACATCGGCGTGGGTCTGGGGCTGTTGCTCTCCAGCGGCCTGGTCACCGGCAGCAACGACTGGCTTCACGGCGCCGGGCGCTGGTGGCCTGTGGCCCTCCTGTCCGTGCCGCTGGCATGGTGGGGCGCCGCCCGTTTGATGGCGCTGGAGTTGCCGGTGCGCCAGGCCTCCGCCAGCGGCAAGCCGGTCAAAACCACCACACCGTTGCTGGATCGCGCCAGTATCCCGCTGTTTCTGTCCTACGCCGGCGCCGGCCTCGGCTACATCCTGCCCATGACCTTTTTGCCGCTACTGGCGAAAGTGCAGCTGCCACCCGGCCACTGGCTACTGAACGGCACCTGGCTCATCGTTGCCCTGGTCACCATTCCCGCGCCCTGGCTCTGGAACCGACTGGGCGCCAGACTGGGCGACCTGCCGGCGCTGAAGCTGAATTTCATTATCCAGCTGGCCGGCGTGCTGGCGGCGGTGGTATTGCCCAGCGAGATCGGCCTGATTCTGTGCGCCGCCCTGGTAGGCAGCACCTTCCTCGGCACCGTGCTGCTGACCCAGCGCATCGGTCGCGCCTTGCATCCTCATCAGGGGCCCCGTTTGTCGGCAGCCATGGTGGCGCTGTATGGCTTCACCCAGATGGTGGGTCCATGGCTGACCAAGCAGTGGCTGGATGCAGGGGGCACGCTGGTCAGCGCATTCGGGATCGGAGTGGCGGCGTTGGCGTTCGGGCTGGTGTTTGTGTTTTTTGTGCCTTCTTCGGAGTAGGTTTGGTTGGTCGCTTGTAGGACTGCGGGTTGAGGGGATTGATCGGGGTGGAGGGGTATTTTTTCCTTGG
>JAEPMM010000223.1 GCA_017643965.1 Marinobacter sp. | reverse complement strand
CTTGCTCTCGAGGGTTGCTACTTCAATGCCGGCAAGCTCTTTTTGTTTGGCATTGATGCTTGCGGAGGTTGCTTCTTCATGACCACCATCGCTCTCCTCTTCGTGGCCATGACCTTCTTCTTCATGCTCACGTTCTTCAGCATGTCCGCCCTCATGCTCATCCTCTTCACCGGTGCCTTCTCGATGATCGTCGCCACCGGCGGCATGATCGTGGCCCGCCTCGTTATGAGCATCTTCCTCGGCCTGCACCAGTGAAGGGGGAGCTATAAACAGCGTCAAAACAAATACTGAAATCAGAGTTTTTTTCATGATGAATATCCAGTTTCCAGAATATTATTGGAAGGGGGTGATCAGTTCGCCAGACTGGCTCAAGAGCTCAATCAGGCCCAGCTGCGCCAGCTTTTCCAGTTCAATACCGGTTTTCAGACTCTCCGCGCGCTGGCCCAGCGCCTGGAGATACTCAGAGGTGGAGAGGTCGCCGACCTGCCACTGCTTCTCAAGCAAATCGGCACTTCGCTGTACACGCCCCTGGGATAGTTCTTTCCATCGACGAAGTTGCTTGTCGTATCGCTTCCAGGAAGCGCGAGCGCCTGCCAGGTCATATTGTTGTTTCCGGTAGAGCGCCTGAAACCGCGCTTCGGCCTCCAGAGCCCGTCGATTCGCGGCCCGGATTTCAGCGCTGTAGTTATTACGGACGTTCAGAGGGATCGAGAATGTCAGGCCAACCACGTTCTCGCCGCCGTCACGCCCTCCGCTCAGCCCTACTGTCGGCGATGCTGTGGCTTTGCGTCTCGCAACCTCTGCCTCACTTTTCAGCACCTGCCACTCGGCTCGAGCGACTGCAATTGACGGGTGTGACAGCAGATCAGCCTCACCAATCTGGGACTCCAGCGCTGGCCATATATACTCGGGGATTCCCCCATCCTGAGGCCTCCAGTCCGGCAGACGTTCTTGAACCTGAGTTTCTGCCCGATCAACTGCGGCCTTTGCCTGGGCGACTTCGCTCAACTGACGGGATAGATTTAGAAACAGAAGCTCTGCATCGGCACGCCCCAGATCACCTGCCTGCTGGCGCTGTTCAACCTGGTCCAGCAAAGCATCCAGGCGCTGCTGTTGGGATTCAGCAATTTCCTCAAACAGCGTAGTGGCGCGCCACTCGACAAGCGCAAACAATGATTCAGACGTTTGTGTCAGAACTGCTTCGCTCAAGCCAGCTTGCGCAGACAGCCTGATCAGCTTTGCCTTCTCCTGTAATGCGCCCTGTTGATCAGACCAATCGATCGTTTGTGACAGCCCTGCCTCAAAGTTATTCTCACTGCCCGTTCTGTCTGCTCCTACGGACAACTCCGGGTTATACAGCGGTTGTTCGCTTGCCTCAGCGTCCTCTTTCCGCGCTGCCGCCTGCTCTGTCGCTGCCAGTACCTCCGGGTGCTTGCTTATCTGGCCAGTGAGCCAATTCGCCCAATTAACAGTCTCAGCTTGACCGAACAGAGGAATGGACAATAGTACTGAACACAGCAACGCCCGAGGCGAGTGCTTGCTTGCCTTCATCGACTTTCTCCCGAAGCGATTAATAGCCAAAAATCATAGGTGTAAGGCGCCTATGACGAGGCAGGAAAAGATCGAGATAATAAGTGCAAACCTTGAAATGAGTTTGAATTCGGAAAAACAGTTCAGATATGAGTCGCTAAAAACTCTTTGTAGCGCTTCTCAATGAGGCTAACCCGGATTTCTCATAGGTCCCCGGCAAGTCTCGCAGACTGAACTGGTTACCGCTATGGCCGGTCGGTTTCGGCCATGCCTGCCCAATAAGTGATCAATTCCCGTTGTCCGGACACACGGCCCCCTTTCCCCCATTGCGTCGGGCCGGGGGAGCCCGGGCTTCTATCCCGGAACCAGACGGCGTACCAGGTCAGAGAGTTCGTCTTTGTAAGGATAGGCATCACTCATCAACACCCGTATGCGCCGAGTGTTGCGAATGATGACCGCGCCCACCTTGATCAGCTTCAGCCGCAGGTTACTGGCGCTCATGCGCTCGAAGGGCGTTTTCTTCAGGTGAGCGCGTAATCGCTCGAACAACGTGTAGGCAAAGCCCGACAGAAGCAGCCGCCACTGATTGGTCCACCACCGCGTGCTGGAGGTGCGATCTGTGAACAGACACAACTGCTGATCCTTGATCCGGTTTTCCATGTCACCCCGGGCACAGTATTGCTCGTAGTAGAGTTTAACGCCGTCGTCGTAACGGGAGCTGATAATGAACCTGGGGTTGGCACCCAGTTCGCCCTCCTCCAGACGCGCGATCACCCAGCGGGGGTGTTTCCAGGTTCGGGCCTGGTACTGGAACCGGTAGGTGGCAGAGACTTTTTCTCCCAACTCCCCGTGAGCCCTGCGAACCAGCATCGAGGGTACGTCCACCTCCTTGAGCAGCCGGCTGTTTTTGCTGATGCCCACAAGGTAATCCACGTTATTCCGGTCGCACCAGCTCAGCAATCGGGGGCGATAGAAGCCGCTGTCACCCCGGAACACGATGCGGGTATCCGGCCAGTACTGCCGGATGAACTTCACCAGCAGGGCCAGAATGGCCCAGCTGTGGCGGCTGTCGCTTCGATTGCTGGTGCGCAGGTAGCTCACCAACAGGTGACGGCCGCAGAACACGTACAGCGGGAAGAAACAATGGTGATCGTAGTAGGCGTTAAAGAACTTGCCGGGCTGGTCGCCATGCACTGGAATATCAGTGCCATCGAAGTCCAGCACAATTTCCTTGGGTGGAGTCTCGTGCTGTTCAATGAAGTGATGCCACAGCAGTTCGTGGGCCTTGACCACGGCCTGCCGGTCTACGCGCTGCTCCATTCGGCACAGTGTTGATTTGCCCGCCAGAATGGCCTCTTCGCCAGTCGCGGTCTGAAGTGCCTGGTCAGCGTAACGTTTCGTGATCGTTGAGGTCTTCGTACCCGGCAGCCACGCCAAAGACCCGCTGCCGGACCATGGTTTGAAGCTTGTGACGAACCAGCACGGGATTACGGGCATCGTCCAGCACCGTAGCCAGGCGCTGAGTGAGCTGGTGTTGATTGTCGACTTCCCGAAGCAAAAGCAGTCCGGCATCGGAGGTGATGTGACCACCGGAGAAATCGGCTTCAATTTGACGGCGAGACAGTGGCGAGAAGGTCAGTTTTTCAGGTACCATTTTGGATAGCGGCTTTTGGTGCTTGGTGAACGGTGTAAGGTCCTGAAACTATAGCACTTTCAGCCGCTTTCTTTTATCCCGTCATGAGAAATCCGGGCTAGATTTAGTCGATAACAAATTCTAACCACCTGCTTGGCAGACAACATGCCCAGAAAACAACAACGCCCTTCAATAAAACGGAAACTGCTTACTTTCCTGACGCTAACGGGTTTCGCGTGTACCGGGCTGATATTCTTCTCACACACCCTTTTAATCGACTATATCCATGACGAGCTTCACAGGCAGCAGCTAGAGGCTGCAGCTAACCGACTCTCAAAGATGCTAACAAATGATAAAGAAGAAATTACAAAATCCTCTCTCAGAAATTTTTCATTGTCTCAATATTCAGTTCACATCGAAGACAGTCAAGGTCGGAGTTTTACAAGCGAGAACATTAAACCGAAATTACAGGTGGTAGAATCGTTCAGAAAGCCTGGAATTTTTCACATATCGGATGATGATCGCTCAATCCTTGGCTACTACAGAATATTTAATAACAGACAAGATAAACTAAGCGTTACTATAATTGAAAAAAGCTCCTACTCACCAAACACGCTTGACAAAATCCACGTTCTTATATGGATAATATCTTTTACAATTCTCGTTACGATATCATTGATCATATTTATTGGGGTAACTATCGCACTAAAACCCTTAAAAATGATGAGTGCCCAATTAACGTCGCTTAAAAAGGGTCAACGTAATAGACTGGATGAGAACGTACCTGAAGAATTCAATGAACTTGTCAAACATCTTAATCGTCTATTAGAGTCGTACGACAAAAAACTTACCCGTTCACGCCACCTAGCCGCAGATATTTCTCATAGCTTAAAAACCCCCCTTGCCGTCATAAACTCCATGATCAATGACGAAGCCATTCCCACCACAATCGCGAGTCAAATTAAGTCTCAACTGTCTGAAATGCACGAGCTGATCGACACTCAAATGAGAAAAACCGAAATGTCCGGTCAGTACATTGGAAAGGCGACACCGATCATTGAGAGAACTCTGGCACTGGTGGACGTAGTCAGTCGAATCTATCCTTACAAACAGATCCATCTTCAAGAAACATTACCCAGAGAGCTTGTCTGGCCAATTGATGAGCGTGATTTTAATGAGATCTTGGGTAATGTGCTTGATAACGCAAGCAAATGGTGCTCTCAGGAAGTTCATCTACACTTGAAACTTCACGATGACACTTTGACCATTCTTGTTGAAGATGACGGCCCCGGAGTAGCGTCACACCAACTCGCCGATCTTACCAAGCGCCAGAAAAGACTGGACGAAAAAACCCCTGGCTATGGCCTTGGCCTATCAATCGTTGAGGAAATCATCAATGACTACGGTGGTGCCATGCATTTTTCTTTATCACCCAAAGGTGGTCTTCGGGTTCTAATCGAGCTTCCCAGAAGCATTTGACGACTACAAGGGCAACTTATCCAGCTTTAGTCAGCGACCAGTAGGCATAGCAGCCCGATACACCAACGTCTCAACGTCAAAACTGTCACTTTGAACTGAGTTTTCATCCGGCGACATAAAGAATAACTCTGTATTGCCTGATACGGGGGACACCGGAACCGACGTTAGAAGACTTGTTGACTGCGTTTTGGGAGATTTCCCGGATCTCAGCGTCAACCAATCAACTCGAGTATCATAAACACCTATCATATCTTCGGCTGCACTGGATTCCTGTGGAATCCCGATATTAACTGCGTCCCCACCGGAGCGTACGAGCAGGTTCGGCAAAAATAGTGTTTGCCTCGGACTAAACACCAACTCAGGCGACACGTCGTAAGTCATACTCGTGCCTGCCACCCGGCTTCCAATCTCATAGTCCAGATGTGGGCCCTCGGTGCCAGCAGGGAAAAATGAAACCTTCCCTTGGGAGACGGTCACCATATTCAAAGGTCTCGGTTCGTTCTGAACAACGGCACCGATTACCCGGAACACTGGCGTGTACTGGCTTAATTCTTCATGAACGGCCTTCTCAAGATCAGGCCCGTTCGGTGAGATTGATATTTTATAGATCTCTGAACCAAACCCCTGCTCTGAGTAGAAAGACTGCCCGAGAATAGTTTCCCGGCGACCGTCAGCGTCCAAATCCTGCAATCCCAAGATTAAGGGAATGAAACCGATGGTTTCAGCCTTCCCCTCGGCCAACTGGATCAAAGAACTTGAAACACTACGGCCATTCCACTGATTCAAAATGAGGTAATATGAGTTCTCTGAAACGTACCAGTCCATTCGGATGACTTTCTCCCGACGGGGCACCTCAATGGACGCCAGGCTCTGAACAGCCCCGCTGGAATCAACAAGGAAAAAGCTGAGTTTGTTTCCATGCTCCGCCGCAAAATAGTAATCGCTGCCAGAACGAAACGCGGACAACGACTTTGCATTGATTGGCAGCTTCGCATATGGAGACGATGAAGCCTCCCCCTCAACTGAACCTACCCGATGTGCTTCAGCATCGGTCTGTACGATGCCGACCAACCAGGTGTTATTGTAGGTCGCAACGGCTTGACCTCTCCCGGTAACTTGAAAGCGCACCAATGGCACATCGTTTGACGCCTCTGGCTCGTCCCGCCACAAAAGATCAGGAAATCGGGCTTTCAACGCCGGCGTTACCG
>JAEPMM010000219.1 GCA_017643965.1 Marinobacter sp. | reverse complement strand
GCTTCAACCCGACGGTTTTGCGCACGGCCGG
This sequence comes from Marinobacter sp., assembly GCA_017643965.1. Classification (GTDB taxonomy): domain Bacteria; phylum Pseudomonadota; class Gammaproteobacteria; order Pseudomonadales; family Oleiphilaceae; genus Marinobacter. Next base: position 5,946 of record JAEPMM010000219.1, on the reverse strand, counting down.
CCTGCGTATCGTTGCTGGCAATCGGCTCTGCTTCACCGTAACCGGTGGCGCTGACGCGGTCTGCGTCCACACCCAGTGACTGGGTCAGACGATCAGCAACGGCCTCGGCGCGGCGCTGGGACAGAAGGCGGTTGTAATCGGCCGCGCCTGTGCTGTCAGAATGACCGGCGATTTCCACGGAAGTTTCCGGGTATTCCGCCATGAAATCGGCGACCTTGCGGATTTCCGCGTCGTAGGTGTCGTCAATGACCGAGCTGTTGTTGGGGAACTGAACACGCAACTCGATGGTTTCTACTGTTTCAGTGACACCCTCACAACCGGTGGCATCAACCTCGGCACCGGCAGCGGTGTCCGGGCACTGGTCTTTGCTGTTGACCACGCCGTCGTTGTCGCTGTCCAGCTCACAGCCTTTGCTGTTGACGCTGGCACCCGCCGGGGTGTTCGGGCATTCGTCACGGCTGTCGACGACGCCGTCGTTGTCGCCGTCACGCTCACACCCGGCGCTGTCCACACTGGCGCCGGCCGGGGTGCCGGGGCACTGGTCGCGGTCGTCCGGCACGCCGTCGTTGTCGGCGTCACTGGGTGCCGGGTCGGCGGTGGTGCGGTTGAAGGCGAAGCTCAGGCCCAACGATGCCATGGTATCGAAGGTGCTTTCATCAATGCCGTGGAATTCGCGCAGGTCACCGCGAATGGAGATGTTATCGGTGACGTTATAGCGAACACCAACGCCGAGGTTGACGCGGGTCTCATCGTGGTCGGAACCGGCGGTCTGGGTCGGCAGGACGTCATCACCAAAATCGGCATGGCCGGCACCCAGCGACACGTACGGGTTCCAGGCTTCGTCCTGACCGGCGAAGTAGTAGGTACCGTCGAGACGGAATTCCTCGAAATCGGATGAGCCGGAAACGTATTTACGGTCGGCATCCGCGCGGGAGAACACCACTTCCACGGCCCAGTTGGGCAGGAAACGGTACTCGGCGCCCACGCCGAAGGTGCCGGTTTCGCTCAGGTCGCGTTTGTCGTCAAACAGCTGGTAGCCGGCGAACGGGTTGAGGTAAATGGTTTGTGTGTTGTCGGCCAGGGCCGGAGTGGCAAGGGATGCAGCCAGAGCGGCTGCCGTCAGTGGACGCATGATGTTCATGCAGAACCTCCTGTTCGGTTGTAGTTATTGGCAATTTTGATATTGCTTCAATCACCTAGGTACGCAAAACTTACGTGAGAGGATTCAAAAAAACAAAGAAAATCCGGGAAATACCGGATAAGGGATTGTACGCCCAATCTCCCGCGACATGTGCCGGCCGATCAGGCCAGCACGGTGAAATACAGGTGCGCACTTTTCTTGCTGAAGTTGAGGGTTTCACCGGAGTCGAAACGGACTTCAAACGCGCTCTCGTCCTCGCCGGTCACCGAACCGGCGCCGAAAATGGCGTGGCTGAGCCGTTCGCTTGCCCACACCGGCCCGTGGCCGGTGCCGGCTTCTGCCGCCTGGCCTTCCAGGGATACGGCTTCGCGCTCGGCGTAGCGCAGGCTGACCGGCGTCAAAGGCTGGCTGGCCCGGAAAACCGGCGCCTCTGTTTCGCCGCGCTCGTGCAGCCATGCCCCCAGTTCGTGGCAAAGGCCGAAACACAGCTCATCGACAAACCGGCTGGGTCCCTGGTCGCCTTCCAGATGGCGGGTGTTGGTCATGGGGCGGGTGATCATATGTAGTTGCTGACGGGTGCGGGTCATGGCCACGTACAGCAGCCGCCGCTCACTCTCCAGAAAAGTTTGTGGATTGTCCTGGGGCCGCGGGGTATAGGGCAGGTACTTCTCCTGCAGCCCGGGCAGAATCACCACCGGCCACTCCAGCCCCTTGGTTCGGTGGATGGTGGATAGCAGCACGCCGTGGCTGACGTGCTCACCGGCCTGCTGTATCAGGGTGTTGAGGTGGTCCAGCGCACCGGCGGCATCCAGCTTCAGGCCGCTGAGGTAAGCACGGAATCCCTCCACGGTGTCGATGCGTTCATCGGCGGCCTCGTGCGTCAGCGCCAGGCTGCGGATGCCCTCGTTCAGCTCGGTCTGGTCGGCGTACACGGCAATGGCATTGCTGACCGGCCCGCTGTAGCCCTGCAGGCGGGCCAGCACTTCACCCAGTTTGCGCAGCTTACGCGCGGCCATCGGCGCCAGGGCATCGAAATCCATCGCCAGCAGGCGCTGGTGCCAGTCACGGTCAAACCCGGCAAGAAAGCCGGCCAGTTGTTCCAGTTCCGGCTCTTTCAATCCGACATGGGGAAAGCGGAGCAGCTGGCGGGCCATGTTCAGGCGATCTTCCGGCGGCAGTTGCGTCAGTTTGCCGGCAATCACGGTCAGCAGGGCACTCACCGCCTGCACCTCGCGGCTGAACAGGGCGCCCTTGCCGGCGTCGATGCGGTAGGGAATCTGGTGCGCCAACAGTTTCAGCTCAATCGGCACGCTCTGGCTCCACACCCGGAACAGGATCGCGGTGCCGGCCAGTGCCTCCACGGGCTGCCGGCGCAACAACTCAACCACCGTGTCGCCGTCATTCTCCGCTTCGTGCAGACGGATGCCGGTGTCCGGTGTCGAGGGGTGGGCATGGCAGAGCACATCTTTGCGGCCGGTGTTGTGGCAGATCAGGTGGTTCGCCAGCAGCGCCAGCCGGTGGCCGTAGCGGAAACTGTAGCTCAGGGTCTGTTCCAGCGGGCTCTCGAACTCGTCACTGAAGCGCTTGAGGATGAATTCCGGTTTGGCGCCGCGGAATTCGTAAATGGTCTGGTCCGGGTCGCCCACCACGGTGACCCGCGCCCGGTCGCCGGTGACATAACGCAGCAGCAGATGTTGAATCTCGTTGGTGTCCTGGTACTCGTCCACCAGAATCAGATCCATCTTGTTGCTCACCAGTCGCTGCAACGGCGGGTTCTGGTGAATCGCCATCACCGGCTCGTACAGCATGTCGGCATAGCTGATCCGCCCCTGGCCCTTGCGCCACTGCTCGAAGCTGTGAAACAGGTCGATCAGGTAGCGGTGTTTGGCAGCGTAGCCCAGCTCCTCGAACACCACCTCGGCGGGCGCCAGCGTGGTCTTGACCCGATCGATGAAGCCGGTTGCCGTTTCCACGAAATCCTTCTTGCTGCGACGGATCTCGTCGGCCAGATCGTCCGGCGCCAGCCGCCGGGTCAGCAACCAGGCCTGATAGCTGATCTCCTGCTCGGTCAGAATCTTGTCGGAGAATCCCGGCAGATAACCCTCCCGCACGAACCGCTTGTACAGCCGCAGCCCCATGGCGTGATAGGTGCGGATCTCCGGCGTTGCCAGTCCCAGATTGCGGGTGACGTCCCGCAGCTTGCGCTCGAAATCCACCCGCGCACTGCGGTTGAACATCAGCACCAGCATGCGGTCAGGGTCATGGCCCTGTTGCAGCAGGTAACGGATGCGCCAGGCCAGGGTGGAGGTTTTGCCACTGCCCGCCACGGCAGTGATGACCGAATGCTCGTAGCCGGCGGTGACGATGGCCCGCTGCTCGTCGGTGAGGTAATCCGGGAGGTCGGTGGTTTGGGGCATGTCGGATCGGTTTGGCATGGGGCGCATTGTACCGGCCTTTTGGCCCGGATTTGGGATAAATTGTGGTGGTCAATCGTTTCGGGCCGGGTGCAGCATCCGGTCAAACAGGGCCTGGTAAGCGTCGGTCAGCACCGACGCTCGCCAGGCGTGTGGTGGGCACCCGTCGGCTCGCTGTAACCGGAGGTGTTCCAGGCAATCCGCCGCGGCGCCGGCCTCTGCGTCTGTATCCTGTTCATGGCTGGCGTAGCGATGGTGCGCAGGAACATACTCCCGATACGCCAAGCGGTCCGGCGCCAATGGCACACAGCCGGCGGCCATGGCTTCCAGCATCGACAACCCCTGGAAATCGTGAAGGGCGGTGGAGACCACCACGTCAGCCTGGCGCAGCAGCTGGTCATACTCGCTGCGGCTGTCCAGAAAGCCCCAGTGTGCGATCCGCTCCCCGAACTGATCGCGGATCTGGTCAAACGCAAGAGGGTAGTTGCGGAACCGCTCACCCACCACGCTCAGTCGGAAGGGCAGGGATTGTTGGTCCAGGGCGTGCAGGAGTTTCAGCAAACGCTCGGGCCCCTTGTCGTATTCCCAGCGATGATTCCACAGCAGGTGTGGGTAGGCCCAGTTTATGGCGCGTGGTTGATCGACAAACAGACGATCCTCAATCGGCACCGGAATCACCCGGGATTTTGCTCCCAGGCCGGCGATCAGCCCATCGGGTACTTCGTCTGGCATTTTGTCGAGGAAGGCCCGGACACCGTTGAGAAAACTGTCGCGGTTCCAGGCGCTGTTGAACACCACGCAGTCGGCGGAGATGGCACTGTACAGATTGACCACCTGGGGATCGACGCTGATTGCCTGCGCACTGGACACCGGAAACGCAAACTGGTTTTCATGCATGTAGAGCAGGCAGGGTGTCTGCGCCAGTTGCGGGTGAAAACTGCGCAGCGAGGCGAGATCCACCATCGAGGTGGCGATGACCAGGTCCCAGGGCTCGCGAAACGCCGGCTCGTTCAACCAGCTCAGCGGATTACCGCGAATGCGCCAGCGGAAAAAACGCGGGGGCAACGCCAGGGTCTGCCAGTGAAAGTCCGGGAACAGCGAAGTCAGCTGCTCGCGCCAGCGTTGGTGGCTGGTGGCGTCATAGCCGGACAGGAGCAGGACGCGGGGACTGTCTCCCGAATAAAGGATGCGGGAATCTGCCATAGGAGAGGTGCGGGTCAAGCGTTCAATTCGTTATAGTAATGAGTCGATATCGATTTAACCAGCAGAAAGGGACACACCATGCAGTCTGAGGAATCCGTTAACGTACTCGGTGAAGCACTGGAAGCCTGTGGCAACGACCCGGTCACCGGTTTTTACCGAGACGGCTGTTGCAACACCGGTCCCGACGATTTTGGCTCCCACACCGTGTGTGCCGTGGTCACCGATGAGTTCCTCGCGTTCTCCAAAGCCCGTGGCAACGATCTCAGCACCCCCCGGCCGGAATTCGGCTTCCCTGGCCTCAGGGCCGGGGACAGTTGGTGCCTGTGCGCCGCCCGCTGGCAGGAGGCGTTCGACGACGGCAGCGCGCCCCGGGTCCGGTTGCGGGCCACCCATCAGGCGGCGCTGGAACATTGCGCCCTGGATAACCTCAAGGTGCACGGAACCGATCTCAGCTGATGCTGCCCCCCGCCCCACAGGAACCCGACGTAGCCCGCTGGCGCTGGCTGCAACAACAACTGGCAGCGCGCGGTGAGCGCCGCCTTGTGGTGGTGGAAGGCGAACCGGCCCCTGCCCTCGACTGGCTGCGGCAAGAGCTGCCGACCCTGGCCATGGAAAACGGTGTCTGGACCGGCGCAGCGGGCGCCTCGCCCGATCCGCGGCTGACGCCGGTGTTGCCCCGGAAAGCCCGCCAATGGCTGGGGCGCGAGCTGGTTGGGGTGGTCTGGGACGGCGGGCACGGCAAGCCCCCTGACGGTCTGGCGGCACTGGCCGGCACCCTCAAAGCCGGGGGGCTGCTGTTCTGGCTGATGCCGCCACTGACCCGGTGGGCCACCTTTGAGGATCCCGATTACGCCAGAACCGGCCTGGAAGGCTGCGAGCATCATCCGTTTGCCGCCAGGCTGTCGGCCATTCTGGCCGCGTCCCCATCGGTGATCCGGATCAATCCGGCGCAGGGCGAGTGCGCGGTGCTGCCGCGGCTGGAGCATCCGCCGCAGCCGTTTGCCATCGCCGAAACGGCCGATCAGCACCGGGTTGTCGAGGCCATCGTCCGCACCGGGCAGGGGCGTCGCCGCCGCCCGCTGGTGATCACCGCGGACCGGGGTCGGGGTAAATCGGCGGCGCTGGGGATTGCGGCGGTCCGCTTGCTGCAGCAGGGGCGCCGGCATGTGGTGGTGACGGCGCCATCCG
>JAEPMM010000373.1 GCA_017643965.1 Marinobacter sp. | reverse complement strand
TACCGGGGCATGCCCATGGACGTAATGGTCGGGCGCCTGAAGCTGGTACTCAGTGTGACATCCGCCATCGGTGACTCGCCAATGACAATTTTTTCAGGCAGACCGTTCACCGGATACTCGGCGCAGGCTTCGCCGTTTTCACAGATCAGCCCGTTGTTGTCCATGTCGGTGCCGGCCACCAGGAAATACTCGCCGGGCGGCACGTCATCGAACGCGTAGCGATACTGGCCATCGGACGCCTCAACCACGCTCTGGGCCATGGTGTCACGGTCATCATCGGTACTGACCAGCAGTACGTAGTGGCGACCGGCGTTCAGGTCCTCCGAGGAACCGCCGAACTGCAGTGTTACTGGTACAGTTAGAGTCCGGGGTTCTGGATTATCGCTACTGGAATACTGAATATCGATTTCCGAATTGTATGAATCGGACTGGTTAAGCTCACTCACGTCAACAGATACAGATACCGATTCAGACGCATCCAACGGGCCCGAGAGAAGGTCCGTAGAGAGCCAGTCTGCTTCAGTTGTAACATCGATTACATTGATGCTTTCGTTGCCCTCAGCTGAATATTGCAACAAGCGAAAATCTTGAGTGGGAACAACACCGTTAAACTGTAGAGAGGCCGGACTTGCGGCCAAGATCGTTGGCACGTTTCCTTCAAGGGCAGCATCTACTGCTTTCAGCGCATCAATAGTGCCCGCGCCATATTCTGTTTGATTTGGTGCCTCGGATGTTAATTCACCATTTAAAAGCAAACTAAAAAAACGACCTGGTGACATCTCGAGGCCCGCTTTAGTGCTGGCCGATTTCATTAAAGCGTACACACCACTTACATGCGGAGCCGCCATAGAAGTGCCCTGAAGCGGCGCATATTCTGGCGTAAATACGCCACCCGAGTCGCTCCCCCACGCACTCACAACAAGACTACCGGCCAGTCGGACATCCCCCCCCGGTGCGACTAGATCTACTGAAGGACCGACATTAGAATACGGTGCTCTGTCGCCGGCCCTGTTGATCGCACCAACGCCGACAACGTTAGAAAACGCCGCTGGAAAGGTTGGCTCATCATTTCCCGCATTACCGGCAGCTGCGACGACAAGCTTACCGTCCGCCCATGCTCGGTTTATGGCATCTTCAAGGCTCTGACTGGGCCCCACACCGCCGAGACTGAGATTAATCACGTCGATTTCCGATCGGGTAGCAGCCCAATTGATGGCAGCGACGAGATCAGCCAGCGGACCTTCTCCGCCTTCGCCCAAAACTCGAACAGGCAGAATGTTCGCTCCTGGCGCGACACCAATGACACCTATGGTGTTATCGACCGCGCCGGCAATACCAGCAACGTGGGTACCGTGAAAGTTACTGCTCTGGGCATTGCCATCCCCGGGGTCAGCGGGGTTAGTATCACGGCCAAGAGGATCGCCAAAACGGTTATCAATATCCTTATCGGCGGAAACATAATCCATCAGTTGCCCCGGCAATGTGACTACGTTTGCCGCCAAGTCCGGATGCCAAGCTCCGCCGACAGCCGGTGTATTGCGGAATAATCCGGTGTCCAAAATCGCAATACCGACCCCCTCACCAGCCTCAGGCGCCACCTGCCACGCCAGCGGCAAATTAATCAAGGGTAGATTCCATTGGTTAGATGTGTAGAAGTCATCGTCCTCTGGCTGGACCATCTGCGTTCTATACAGATAATTTGGCTCTGCATGAGCAATATCCGGGCGCTGCTGCAATTCCCGGATCCACGCCACGGTGTCGTCTCGGGCCTGTTTCGACGCCTGTGCCGACAGGGCGGACAAGGGTTGGGCGGTGCTTCTGCGCAGGAGCCAGGAATTGCCCCCCAGCGGGCGGGCATTGTTGGCTGACATAGCCTGCGCCACCGCGCCGGCATCCTTGGCCGACATCAGTGCCGGCCGCAGGGTTACCACCGCCTCGTCGAGAAGAAAATCCGGCTCGGCGTATCGGGTGCTCATCATGCTCTGGGCACCCTCTCCGGCCAGCGTCAGCACGTAACGGAAGGGCGATCCGCCGGAAGTGCTCACTTCGATCAAGTACGCACCTTCAGAAGAGCCTTCAGGGAGAACACCGGAGATCGGCAGCGAACCGCTTGATTCACTGACCTGAAACACCTCTTCGTTGGTGTCCGCGTCTCTAACGGTTATTCGACGCTGCGGCGCAACGGCAGAAAGCAAGAAACCCTCGGGCGCCCCAAAGATCTGAAGACTGATGCGGTCACCCTCAGCCAGGCTCGCGGCATAGGTATCCACCCGATCTGCAGGGTACTCGAAAACATCGGAGGTGCCGGTCTGGTAGCGGCCGGATGAAAAGCTGAGGTAGCCGCCTACCACTGCGGTATTGGGAAGTACCTGCGCAGTGCTGGCGCTGTCGTTGGTGCCGTTCACCCCCAAACGGATATCATCTGCGGTATCCACGTCCACACGGGTGCGGCTCTCCATGGAGATGACACCGGACAGGTCAGGCATGGGCTCACCGTCTGACGAGGAACTGCCACCGCCGCCTCCGCCGCACCCGGACACCAACGTGCCCGCCATCAAAAGAATACCTGCACCCCATCCTGCTCTTATTGTTTGCATCTACCCGATTCCAGTCGCTGTTGCTTGGCCAGTGCTCAAGGATACAACACTGCATGACATAGTAGTTGACGCTTTCTGTTGTGCTTACGTTCCCGAACTTTTTCCGGATGCACAAAAAACCGCCGACAGGTCACCCCATCGGCGGTTTCAGGTGCTTTACGTGCTCAGGTTTACAGCGCGTAGAACAACATTGGCACGAACGCTGTCAGCAACAGGGTCGGGCCCATAACGGCCAGCGGCAGCAGCAAACGCTCGTAACGGTGCCAGAAGGAACCGGTGCGCTCCGCGGCCAACACTTCGGTTTCGCCTACCACCTGACGGGTCAGCAAGTGGTTCAGCGCCACGGGCGGGCTCAGATAGCCCAGCTCGAAAGCCACCAGACACACGATCCAGAAGTGCAGCGGGTCGATACCCAACTGGATGGCGGGCTGCGCCACCGTCGCCGATACCAGGATGACCGCGCCGAACGGGTCCATCACCATGCCGATAATGGTCAGCATGACCACGATCACCAACATAGCGATCCATGGGCTGGTCAGATCCTCCGGGAACAGCGCATGAACAATGTCCGAGCGCTCCAGGATACCGCCAAGACAGATCGAAAAGCCGATCAATGCCAGCAGGGCACCAATGTGGACTGCTGAATCGCTGGCCGCTGCGGGGCTGCGCACCCAGAAGGCCTTTGAGCGGCTCTGGCCCTCGTCCCGGCTGTCCTTGCCGGCATCCAGGGCAACCAGCGCCAGCATCACCAGCGGCAGGATCATCGGCGCGCTGTATTCGTTGAAGCCCAGCCCCAGAATGATCCAGATACCGAGGATCACCGCCAGCGCGACGGCTGCGTAAGGAGCCAGCGGCCTGAGCTGCTGCAGGGCTTCACGGAATGCGCCCGGGGCCGGGCGCGGACGCCAGGTACCCTGAGTCTTGC
>JAEPMM010000228.1 GCA_017643965.1 Marinobacter sp. | reverse complement strand
CTCTTTCACCGCTTTGGTGCCGATGATCACCCACTGCACGCCGGCCTTCAGATAGGCCTCGATGGTGTCGGCAGAACGGATACCGCCGCCAATCTGGATCGGCAGATCCGGGTACTTGCGGGCAATGGCCTGCACGATTTCGCCGTTCACCGGCTCACCGGCGAATGCGCCGTTCAGATCCACCAGGTGCAGGCGGCGGGCGCCGGCGTCCACCCAGCGGGTGGCCATATCCACGGGATCGTCACCGAACACGGTGGAGTCGTCCATGCGGCCCTGGCGCAGGCGCACGCATTTGCCGTCTTTCAGATCAATGGCGGGGATAATCAGCATGTTCCGGTCCAGTCAGTAAAGTTCTTCAGTAACTGCAGCCCCGCCCGGGCGCTTTTCTCCGGGTGGAACTGCGCTGCAAAAATATTGTCTTTTGCCACCGCGGCGGCCAGATCGACACCGTAGCGCGTGCGGCCGGCCATATCGGCATTGCCCTCGGCCTCGGCGTAATAGCTGTGCACGAAGTAGAAACGGTCGCCGTCGGGGATGTTGTGCCACAGCGGATGCTCGAAGGTCTGGTAGACCTCGTTCCAGCCCATGTGGGGCACTTTCAGGCGCTCACCGTGCTCGCTCAGATCATCACCAAAGTAGCGTACTTCCGAGGGGAACAGCCCGATGCAGTCGACGCCGCCGTTTTCTTCGCTGCGGGACATCAGTGCCTGCATGCCCACGCAGATACCCAGAAACGGGCGATCCTGCGATACCTCTCGCACCAGGGTGTCGACACCCAGGCGGCGGATTTCGGCCATGCAGTCACGGATGGCGCCGACGCCGGGCAGGATCACCCGGTCGGCTTCGCGGATGGTTTCGGCGTTGTCAGTAACCAGTACGGTGGTGTCCGGAGCAACGTGCTCTACCGCTTTTTTGGCAGAGTGCAGGTTGCCCATGCCGTAGTCGATGATGGCAACGGTTTTCATGGTTGATGCGGTGTCCTTGGATGACCGTTTACAGAGAGCCTTTGGTGGACGGGGTAATACCCGCCATGCGCTCGTCCATCTCGATAGCCATGCGCAGGGCACGACCGAAAGCCTTGAACACCGTTTCGATCTGGTGGTGGGTGTTCTTGCCTTTCAGGTTATCGATGTGCAGGGTCACCATGGAATGATTCACAAAGCCCTGGAAGAACTCCGCGAACAGATCCACATCAAAGCCACCCACGGAGCCGCGGGTGTAGGGAACGTCCATCATCAGGCCCGGGCGCCCGGACAGGTCGATCACCACCCGGGACAGGGCTTCGTCCAGTGGCACGTAGGCATGGCCGTAGCGGCGGATACCTTTCTTGTCACCCACTGCCTGCCGGAACGCCTGCCCCAGGGTAATGCCGATGTCTTCCACGGTGTGGTGATCGTCGATGTGCAGATCACCCTTGGAGACAATGTCCAGATCCACCAGCCCGTGGCGGGCGATCTGGTCCATCATGTGCTCGAGGAAGGGCACGCCGGTGTCAAAAGAAGACGTACCGGTGCCATCGAGATTGATCTCGACAGTGATCTGGGTTTCGAGGGTATTTCTTTCTACCCGAGCCTTACGTTCGGCCATGGGGACTCCAGGTTGTAAAGGGCACTATGCCGGAAAATGTTGATTGGCGGATTATACCTTTTCTGAATCCCGGAGTCCCACAATGGCCTTTATGGTGTTGATAGCCGGGGTGCTCAGAACGCCTTCTTCAGATTGTTCATGTAGGTATCCACCAGACTGTTGAACTCGTGCTTGATCACCGGGCTGATCGCCAGCTTCAGCAGGCTCGGCAGCGGCACCGTGAGTTCGGCACTGGTCTGGAACCTGACCGCGGTGGCGTTATCGCCCTTGGCCTTGAGGGTCCAGGAGCCCCGAACCACCCCGTTACCCTCGCCCTTGACCGGCTCCCAGGTAATACGGCCGCCGTCTTTGTCTGCCGAATACTTGCACGCGTACACGGACTGGATCGCATGCTTGTCCACGCCCACTTTTTCCATTTCCCAGCGGTACGTGTTGTCGCCCAGGTCCACCAGCTTGTCGACTTTCGGGAAGTGACTCGCAGAGCGGGGTACATCGGCCAACAGATCGAACACTTCATCGTATCCGCCCGGTATTTCAAGTTCCCGGTTCAGTTCGATCGATACAGTGATAGCCACAGCCAACTCCTTTTTATCGTTGTAGGTTTGTCTTCAGGACAATGTCAAAAAACAGTGTGCCTATTTTGGCCTATCAATACCGTATTGTCATACATCGGCGCTTTTATTTTGTTACCCCTGCGTTATCCTTAGATTTGCTCACTTTGCGGCACCTGAACGCACCAAATGGAAGGAAGCCTGAATTATGAAAGCTGTTCGCTATATCGCCCTCGCCATTGTCGGCCTTATCGTGCTGGCTATTGCAGCCGTGGCCGTCGCCGTTCTGGTCATCGACCCCAACACCTATAAGCCCCAGATCGAGAAAGCGGCCGAAGACGCCACCAACCTCGATCTGATTCTGGAGGGCGACATCGGCTGGTCGTTCATCCCCCTCGGCCTCGAGCTCAACAATGTGGAAGCCACGCTGGAAGGCGAACGCTTTGTCCGCCTGGACCAACTGGTGGCCCAGGTGGATTTCTGGTCGCTCATTGCCATGTCACCGCGGGTCAACACCTTCCTGCTTGACGGGCTTGATGCCCGCCTGAACGTTGACAAAGACGGCAACGGCAACTGGACACGCATCATGCCTGAGGGCGACGCCGCCGGGGATGACACCGCTGCACAGGAGCAGGCAGCCGCTGATGAACAGGCTGCGGAACCGGCGGACAGCGAAGAACCGGCCGGCGACAGTGAGCCGCTGAACTTCAACGTCGAGAATGTTCAGATCAGCAACGCCCAGATTCATTACAACGACGCGAGCACCGGTCAATCCGTGACCCTGCAAGACTTCACCGTCAACGCCAGCGAGATCACCCCGGGCAGCAGCTTTCCATTGGACATCAGCTTCCGTTTCGAGACCAACCAGCCCCAGTTTGCTGTAGACGGCCGCCTCAGTGCCCGCCTTGCGGCCAACGAGGCCCTGAACGAGTTCGGCATTTCGGATCTGGACGCAACCTTCGACATGAATGGCGAGCCGTTCGGCGGCAAATCCGTTACCGCTGAACTGGCGGGCGCCGTTGAAGCAAATCTGGAGAACGAAACCGCCACGCTTAACGGCTTCACCGCCAGCCTTGCGGATCTGAAACTGAACGCCGACCTGGCGGTTAACGGCTTCGGCGACAAGCCCGAGCTGAAGGGCGAGATGAGCATTGACCAGTTCTCGCTGAAGAAGCTGCTCGCGGCCCTTGGCCAGCCGGCCATCGAGACCGACGATCCGGACGTGCTGGAAGCCATTGCCTTCTCTACCCAGATTGGCGGACCGGCCGGTACCGTGGAACTGAGCGAATTGACCATCAGCCTCGACGATACCACCTTTACCGGCGGCGGCAGCTACACCCTCAACAACAGCGCCGTGGTGCTTGGCCTGCAGGGCGATGCCATCAACGCGGATCGCTACTTGCCGCCGAAAGCGGAGGAAGGCGAGACTGCACCCGAGGAATCGTCCGGTGCCGCTGAAAACGCCGATGCTGACGAGCAGGCCACGGCAGCCGCAGGCGCCACGGAAGAGTCTGATCTGCTGCCACTGGAGACCCTGCGAACCCTGCTTCTGGACATTGATCTGGGCCTGGGTGAGCTGATCATCAGCAACCTCAACATCAATGAAATCAAATCGTCCATCACCGCGAAAGACGGCCTGATGAAAGTGGAAGAGTTCAGCGGCAAACTCTACTACGGCAGCTTCGATGCGAACGTCACCCTGGATGCCCGCAAGGACAACCCCACCTGGGCGATCGGCTCCAAAGTGGTCAACGTGCAGACGCTGCCTCTGCTGACCGACCTTGCTGAGGTCGACATGCTGTCGGGGGGCGCCAATCTGAATCTGGATATCACCACCGCCGGCAACCGGATTTCCGCCCTGCGGGAAAACGCCAAAGGCGATATCAACTTCAATCTTGCCGAGGGTGAATTCCGCCAGATGAACCTGACCCGCATGGCCTGCCAGGGCATTGCGCTGGTGAACCAGGACACCCTGAATACCAACGACTGGGGCACCACAACGCCGTTCAACGACATGAGGGGCACGCTCAAGATCGATGGCAACACGCTGAACAACACCGACCTGGTGGCGGCCCTCGCCGGCATGCGCCTGGAAGGTGACGGCACCGTGGATCTGGAGAAAACGGAACTGGATTATGAGATCGGCCTGAGAGTGGTTGGCGAAATCCACCGCGACGAAGCCTGCCGCGTGACCGAATACGTCGAGAACGTGGTGATCCCGGTGGAATGCCGCGGCAACTTCTCCGAAGATCCTGCCGGCCTGTGCTCCTTCGACGGATCACGCTTCCGCGACACCATCAAGGACATCGCAGCGAACGCTGCACGTGCGAAGGTGAAAGAGGAAACCGACCGGGCCAAGGCCAAGGCGGAGGAGAAAGTCCGCGAGAAAATCGACGAAAAACTGGGCGAGGAAGGCAGCCAGATCAAGGACGCCGTCAAAGGCCTGTTCAACCGATGAGCGACCGTTTTGCCCGGGAGCTTCTGGCCTGGTACGACCAGCACGGCAGGCACGACCTGCCTTGGCACCACAACCGGAATGCCTACCGGGTCTGGGTGTCGGAGATCATGCTCCAGCAGACCCAGGTAGCCACCGTCATCCCCTACTTCGAGGCCTTCATGGCACGCTTCCCGGATGTGGAAGCGCTGGCGGCCGCCCCGGAGGACGACGTGCTCAGCCACTGGTCCGGACTGGGCTATTACGCCCGGGCCCGCAACCTGCAGAAAGCGGCGAAAGCCGTGGTCAACGAGTTTGGCGGTGAATTTCCGGACGACCAACAGCAACTGGAAGCACTGACCGGGATCGGCCGCTCCACCGCCGCCGCCATTCTGGCGCAGGCGTTCGGCAAGCGCGCTGCCATCCTTGATGGCAACGTCAAAAGGGTGCTGGCGCGCTACCACGCCGTGCCGGGCTGGCCCGGACAAACCAGCGTACTAAACACGCTCTGGCAGCACGCCGAGCAGCACACGCCGCACATCCGGGTTCGCGATTACACCCAGGCCATCATGGACCTGGGCGCCATGGTCTGCACCCGCTCCCGACCGAAATGCCAGCAATGCCCGCTCCAGAGCGGCTGTGCCGCCTACGAGAATGACGACATCCGCCTGTACCCGGGCTCCAAGCCAAAGAAAGCCAAGCCGGAAAAGACCACCTGGATGGTCATTCTTGAAGATCACCAAGGCCGCATCCTGCTGGAACGGCGCCCACCCAGTGGCATCTGGGGCGGCCTGTGGAGCCTGCCGGAGCTGGATCCGGCACTGGGTGCCGACGAGCTGTCCGAAGCCTGCGGACAGGCTTTCGGCTTCGCCTGCGGTGATGCCGAATTAATTGGCGGCTTCCGCCACACCTTCAGCCATTACCACCTGCACATCCAGCCCGCGAGATTAGCGGTCCATTCCACCGGCAAGGTTAGCGACAACGACGGCCAGCGCTGGCTGCACCGGGACGAGGCCCTCACCCTCGGCCTGCCGGCCCCCATCCGCAACCTGCTGACCAACCCGGAGCAGACGGCCCTCATCTGACCACGGGCTTATCTGTTATCATCATCCCGTCAGTCACAGCACGTCAGTCACAGCGCCGGGTAACCGGCGCCCGATTCAACAGGACCCG
>JAEPMM010000438.1 GCA_017643965.1 Marinobacter sp. | reverse complement strand
GAAGACCGCTCGTGTGTTTGGCCATGTGCCCCTCGAGGGCCACGGCGTCCAGGTTGTCGGCCCGCAATAGGGCGTCGATCAGGCTGCCGCTTTCCTGCAGATCAAATGCGGTGGCCAGATGGCCGAACTGCAGATCCATATCCAGCAGCGCAACCCGGTCCTCGATCCGCTCCACCAGACTGTGGGCGAGGGACGACGCGATGGTGCTGGCACCGGAGCCGCCCTTGGCGTTGATCACCGCAAACAGGTCACCGGACTTTTCGCTGGACGGTTGGATTTCGCGGGCGATCCGGCGCAGTGATTCCAGCAGTTCCGGCTTCTTCACCGGAAAGGTAAAGAAGTCCCTGGCCCCTACCCGCATGGCTGTGCGCATGATGGCAGTGTTGTCCGGGCCGGTGACGATGGTGGGTACCCGCCCCTGCGGCGGGCGTTCATCCAGCGACTGAAGCTCATGCTCCCAGGCCACGGTGGTGCAGAACACCAGGGCGTCCGGCAACTCGGTGACGTTGTGCAGCGGGTCAGAGTGGCCGTTGGTGATCAGGCGCCTGGACGGTGCCAGGCCCGGCTGATTGAGAAGCATCTGCTCCAGCTCTTCCAGTTCCCGGGCATTCCGCCCTGCAATTAAAACCGACATCGGTGCTGTCATGGCATGGTCCTTCCCTGCTCGCTTAACTGATCGTTCCGAAACAGCCGGTACCCTCCGGCGACACCCCGAGACTCTCCCGGGGCAGCACGGTGATGAACGGCGGTAACTCGAACTGCTGGAAAAAAAACGGGATGATCAGCTGGTGCTGAAATCCGGTCACTTCGGTGCGCACAAAGGCGATATCCAGAAAGTCATCATTGGGGTCCGCCAGCGGCGTGCCCGTGGCAGTCAGGTAGCTGATGCGGATAAGGTCTTCGCTCAGATCCGGGAGAATCGGGCTTTCGCCCGACGACACCGGCGCATCAAACATCGCGACCCGGCGAATGGCGCTGTGCTCGATCGGGCATACCACAGCAACCCTCGCAGCGCGGCGGCTGGCCTCGTCCAGGGTATTCCAGACAAACATCAGGCGGCCGAACTCGATGGCGGCAAACAGCAGAACAAAGAACAGAGCGCCCACAAGGGCAAACTCCACCGTATGAAGACCTGACTGATGACGAATATTCATAACGCCCTCATCTGTACCGTGCCGTTCATCTCGAAGGTCACGTCGAACGGCTCACCCCCGTAAAAGGCCGGGATCTGCCCGATAATAGGCACGTAGTTGTAGCGTGCCTGCACCCGCACGTGGACGGCGTCCGGGCTGGATACCGCGATGTCGCCGGCCGACCATCCCGGCAACAGGGGCTCACCGGCACCCAGGGTATTGCCGAAGACCACCAGGTTGCTGGCCTCCTGCACCAGGCCGTTGTCGAGAAAGATCACGCCCACGCTGCCAACCATCGCGTTGGACGCCACATGGCGGGCGCCATCCCGGGTCGCACGGGTCATGGTGTGGTACTGGTGGAACGCCCACGCCAGCTCACTGACGGCAAACACCACAAGCAGCAGCACCGGTGCGGTTAACAGGAACTCCAGCAGCGCCAGACCCTGTTGTTGTTTTCCAGTGCGGTTACGGGCATCCATGGCGATTATCCTCATCACTCCTGTTGAGCGCTCACCGGTCAGCTTTCAGCGCTGTCGGGGTCCTTGTATAACTGAATAATATGGGGGCCCGGGCCCACACCCGGATCGGGGCCGGGCACTCCGCTACCGCCACAATCGTCCTTGAACTGGCCATAGAACACGGCCTGCCCTGCCTGTTTCATCCGGTCCACCATGTAGAAACAGCTGAACCCCAACAGCTCCACCGAATCCTGGCCATTGGCCAACCCGTCGCAATTACCCACCGGCATGGTAAGGATGCGACGACCGGGTGCGCCGGTGGGCACAAAGTCAGGATTGACGTTCTCGTACTGGGAGAGGTACCAGTCCAGATCGAAGGCAGGCATTTCCTGATTCTGGTACGCCTGCTCGTCATAGGTTTCGTGGTTGGTGAACCAGTCGGGCGGGTAGTCGGTGGAGTTGACCGGACCGTTGTAGATGCCGAGACGGGTATTGATGCCCTGCGCAAAAGGGCCCACGGTATTGCCGGGCTCGGTATTGATGTCGCCATCGCCGCCGGTGGAAAGGCAGGCATCGAATTTTCCAGCCGCGGCCTCACGGATGTCGGCGCCGCCGCTGCTGCCATCGAGGCGAATCAGGTAGAAATTGCCGTTTCCCACCTCGGACGAGGTGCCGGAGCCGATCTTCAGCTGCTCCACCTCGCCGCGGGAATAACCGAAAGTGGTGCCCGCCGGGCTATCCTCCTGCGGCGTTCCACAGGCCATCATCGGCACGACGTTGCAGGCTTTCTGCAAAGCGGGGCTGGGGCCGGCCACGGCGCTGGCGGCCACGGCGATGTCGGTGATGCCCACTGCCGGCGCAAACCAGGCGGCGGTCTGATACCGCCCTACGCCGGCACGCACGTACTGCGCTGGCGTTGAGCCGGCGACAAACGGGTTCAGCGTGGCGGAGTACTCCAGGGTCATCACCAGGCCGCCACCGGAGGCTGCTTCCCCCAGACCGTCGTTACCGGGCGCCGCCAGGTTGTCGGCG
>JAEPMM010000153.1 GCA_017643965.1 Marinobacter sp. | reverse complement strand
GGTATCGGCCATTACCGGCCGTCCTACCTGGCGACCGATTGTGGCCCAGTCCACGGACGATGGGCACTGACAAACAAACCCGCCGGAAGGCGGGTTTTTTTATTTCCGGCGTTTCGACACCGGTGTTATTCCACTTCTGACACCATGTACTCGACAGCCACCTCGATGTCTTCATCGGAACAGCTGCCACAACCACCTTTGGCCGGCATGGCGTTGAAACCATTGATGGCGTGCTCCACCAGCGTGTCGAGGCCTTTGTCGACGCGACCACCCCAGGCACCGGCATCCCCCAGCTTGGGCGCACCGGCAGCGCCGGTATTGTGACAGGCGGCGCACGCCGAATCGTACACTTCATTGCCCGAACGCGGGCCAGAACTTGCGGTCTGGGCAGGTGCGGCTTCAGAGCCACAGTCATCACCCTGAACACAGACTTCGCCCACCGGGGCGATACGTGCACGGATTTCGTCTTCAACACTTGCCGTTACGGCACCCGCTGTCAGGCCAAAGCCAAGCAATACAGCAGCCAGGACTCTCTTCATCTTCACAATGCACCTCGCATCAGAGCGTTATAATAATCAGTGGTCGCATTATAGCGACTGCGGCAGGGCAAAAAAACCAAAGAGCAAAATCACCGATGGATTTCAATCGTTTTTATTGCCGTTTCGTAAGCATTCAAACGTTCAATCGCTTATGCGGTTACCATGGCATACGACCTTTCCCGGAACCAGGATTTATGCACCCGACTGAAAAAACGCCCCACCCTCTTCGCAAGCCGCTGCTGGCACTGGAGTTCGGATCACTGGCCATACTGCTGATCTCCATGGGTTATTTCTCCCACAAAGCGGATTCCGCCAGCGCCCTCAGTCCGGGCTGGTTGCTGATCCCTGCGGTGGCGAGCCTGGCGGTATTCTGCAGCTTCATCGGCCTGATGTATCTGCGCTGGGTGGCGCTTGCCGAGGCCGGCGAAAAAACCCGCCACAAAATCATTTTTTCGCTGCTGGCCATCACGCTGCTCGGCGTATGGTCCTATGGCATCTTCAATACCTGGGTCAGCCTTTACGCCTAACAAGGAATTTCGCGCATGGACTTCTCATCCCCCAGTTGGCGGCTCGCCCGCTCCCCGATGATTCCTCTGGTGGCATTCTGCCTGTCACCCGCCGTCGGCTTCAGCCAATCTGATGACACCACTGCAGATCCGTCATTGCCGGACGACCTGACGCTCAAGGACTGCGCCCTGATTGACGACGGCATCCAGCGGCTGGCCTGTTACGACAGTCTGAATGACCCCGTGGAAGCCCGTGAGCAAGCGAACAAGGAAGACACCCGCCAGGCCGAGGAAGCCACCGACACCTTTGCCTACGATGCCCTCGCTGAGGCTTCGGACGATGAGGAACTGGTGGAGGAAGTCACCCGGAAGTCAGAAGACGAGGACGATGGCGTGATGGCCGCCCTGGTGCAACGCTACACCGCCGCAGAGAAGGCGGTATTCTCGTTCTCCGGCAGCTTTGTCGGGCACCGGCCAACCTATATCCTGCCGATCACCTGGGTGGACACGCCCAATGAGAGGCCCGTCAGCCCGAGGCTCGGTGAGTCCGGTTACGATCATTCGGTTGACAACGAGGAAGCCAAATATCAGATCAGCTTCAAAGTACCTTTGCTGACCGGCTGGCTTGATGACCGCACAACCTTGTGGTTCGGCTATACCCAACAGTCGTTCTGGCAGGTCTACAACACCGACGATTCTGCGCCCTTCCGGGAGACCAATTACGAGCCGGAGATTTTTCTGCGCTATCAGGCAGACTATGACATTGGCCCTGGCACGCTAAGCGGCGTCACCGTGGGCTTCAACCATCAGTCCAACGGTCAGTCAGAACCCCGCTCGCGCAGCTGGAACCGCATCGTCGGATCGATGGGCTACAGCTACAATCGCTGGCTGTTTCTGGTGAAGCCCTGGTACCGGTTACCGGAGAGCGACAGCAAGGATGACAACCCCGATATCGAGCGTTTTCTGGGGCATGCGGATTATCTCGCGGTCTACAAGCTGACCGAGGATCGCACGCTGTCGCTGAAGCTGCGCAACAATTTGCGCTCGGAGGATAACAAGACCTCGGTGGAGTTCGGCTACAGCTTTCCCATGGGGGATACGATCCGCGGGTTTTTCCAGTACTACAACGGCTACGGGGAGAGTCTGATCGACTACAACGAGCGGATTCAGCGGGTCGGGGTTGGCATTATGCTGAATGACTGGCTCTGAGATCCGGGCTTCGGTGCAGGGCCAGTCAGACGGGGCACCCCTCAGAAACACGCTGTGAATACGTCCCTGTACGCTTGGCTCCGCCATCCATGGCTCCGCACAGTTTCTGAGGGGTGCCCCGCCTGACCGGCCCCGGACTGATAGAGTCAGCCTTCGCGGTTCAATCTGTCCATTTCCGCCAGCAACTCGGCGGTTTTGGCTTCCATCAACGGGATATCCCCGCGAGACTCCACGTTCAGCCGCACCACCGGTTCGGTGTTGGACATCCGCAGGTTGAAACGCCAGTTGTCGTATTCCACGCTGAGGCCGTCCACATGGCTGACGTTTTTGGCGCCAACGCTGTAGGCCGCTTCAATGGCAGCGATGACTTTTGGCGGTTCGGCGATGGTGCGGTTGATTTCGCCGCTGGCCGGGTAGGCTTCGATGCGGGCGTCGATCAGGGAGGAGAACGGCTGGCCGGTCTGGCACAGGCGTTCGGCGATCAACAGCCAGGGAATCATGCCGCTGTCGCAGTAGGCGAAGTCACGGAAATAGTGGTGGGCGCTCATCTCGCCACCGTAGACCGCGTCTTCATCGCGCATGCGCTGTTTGATGAAGGCGTGGCCGGTTTTGCTTTCGATGGCTTCGCCGCCGGCCGCTTTGACCAGATCCAAGGTGTTCCAGGTCAGACGCGGGTCGTGGATGACTTTGCCACCGCCGGTTTTGCGCAGGAACTGGTCCGCCAACAGACCGACGATGTAGTAGCCCTCGATAAAGCGGCCGTTTTCGTCGAAGAAGAAGCAGCGGTCGTAATCACCGTCCCAGGCAATACCCATGGCCGCGCCGCTGGCTATGACAGCATCGGCGGTGGCCGCGCGGTTTTCCTCGAGGATGGGGTTGGGCACGCCGTTGGGGAAATGGCCGTCAGGCTGGTGGTGCACTTTGACAAACTCGAACGGAAGGTGCTGTTCCAGTTGGTCGATCACCAGACCGGCGCCGCCGTTACCGGCATTGACCACGATCTTCAGCGGCTTGGGCGCCGCCGCGTCAACGTAACCCAGAAGGTGGTCCACGTACGCGGACATCACTTCCAGGGCCTCGTAGCGGCCCTGCTGAGGGGCATCGCCGAACGGTTCCGGTACCCGGTCGCGAATGTCGTTCAGGCCGTTGTCAGAGCTGATCGGGCGTGAGTCCGGGCCGACCATTTTCATGCCGTTGTGATCCCGGGGATTATGGCTGGCCGTTACCATGATGCCACCGTCCATCTTGTAATGGCTGGTGGCGAAATACACCTGCTCGGTGCCGCACAGGCCGATGTCGAACACATCAGCCCCGGCGGCCATGAGGCCGGAGCTCAGAGCTTCGCTGATTTCCGGGCTGGACAGGCGGATGTCATAGCCTACGATGACGCGTTTCGCGCCGGTGACTTCCACATACGCCCGGCCAATGCGTTCGGCCAGGGTCGGGTTCAGCTGGTCCGGAACACGACCCCGCAGGTCATAGGCCTTGAAACAGGACAGATCCATTGTCGGGTGTTACTCCGCGGCTTCTGATTGCAGTTGGATGTAATTCTGGATACCCATCTGGGAAATCATTTCCAACTGGGTTTCGAGCCAGTCGATGTGCTCTTCTTCACTGTCCAGAATGCTGCGGAACAGTTCACGGCTGGTGAAGTCCTGTACCGTTTCACAGTGGAGAATCGCCTCTTTCAGGTCGGTGTGGGCCAGGTGCTCCAGTTTGAGGTCGCAGGAGATCATCTCTTCCACGTTCTCGCCAATCAGCAGCTTGTTGAGATCCTGCAGGTTGGGCAGCCCTTCCAGAAACAGAATGCGCTCGATCAACTGATCGGCGTGCTTCATTTCATCAATGGATTCTTCGTATTCCTTGGCAGCCAGCTTGGTGATGCCCCAGTCCTTGTACATGCGCGAATGCAGGAAGTACTGGTTGATGGCAGTGAGCTCGTTGGCGAGCACCTTGTTCAGAAACTGGATTACTTTCTTGTCGCCTTTCATGACGGGTCTCCTGGATGGATGAGCTATTCCAACAAGGATAGACCTTTGTTCGGGGAGAAAAAATCACAATTGGGAAAAGCTCGCAGTAAGCGCGATGTCAGGCAGGCTGAGCCAGCATGTTGGCCATGGCCAGATAGTCCGGGGTGCGGCTTTCACGCAGGATTTCCCGCGCGGTGCAGGCGCAGCGGCCGCACTGGGTGCCCACGCCGAGTTCCTTGCCCAGCTGGCGCATGGAACTGACGCCGTTATCGGCGGCTTCGCGGATTTCACGGTCGGTTACGCCATGGCAAAGGCATACGTACATACGGATCACTCACTGCCCAATGAAAGATAGTGATAATTATTGTTATTTGCATGCCGGATTGCAAGCCCTTGCTTATAATTTACGCCAATCCCTTACCTACAAGGCCCGCCACACGCGCCAACCGTTTTCAGCCACCGGTCCAGGCGCCCAGTAGCCGGAACGCCAACGGTAGAATCAACGCGGTGAACACGCCGGTCAGGCCCATCCCAAGTGAGGCGAAGGCGCCAGCCGTCGGGCCCAGGTCGAAAGCCCGGGCAGTCCCGATCGCATGGCCATTCAATCCGAGAGCAAACCCCAGCACCCGTTCATCGGACACCGCCAGCGAGCGAGCCAACACTTCCACAAACAAGGTGGCCATCACACCGGTGATCAGCAGCCCGCCCATCATCAACGACACCGAGCCACCCAGTTGTGCGGTAATGCCAATGGCGATAGGTGCGGTCACCGATTTGGGCGCAAGGGAAGCCAGCACTTGCGGACTGGCGCCCAGCAAGCCCGCGATCACGATGGCGTACACAGCGGCCAGGGTTGCGGCCAGCGGTAGGGTACACAGAATGGGACGCCAGAGGGCACGAATGTGATGCATCTGCTGATACAAGGGTACGGCGAGAGCGACCGTGGCCGGCCCCAGCAACACGGTCAGCCATTGGGCACCGCTGCGGTAGTCTCGGAAATCGATGGCCAGCAACGCCAGCAACGCACTCAACACCATGGCAGACAGCAGTACCGGCGGCGCCCAGATCGGCGAACCCAGACGATGGAATACCCAGCGCCCGGTCTGGAATGCTCCCAAGGTCAGCGCGATGGCCAGTACCGGGCTGTCCGCCAGCGTGACAAGCGTCGACGACCACCCCCAGAGCTGGTCACTCACGAGAACGTTTCCCGGTCGGCGGGCGGGTGAACCGGCTCATCAGCCAGAGCGTGGTCAGAACGCTGAGGAAGGTTCCCACCACCAAGGCCACCCCCACGGCAAGCCATTGACCATCGAAGGCGTCGCCGAGGAAGAACACACCCACCACACCGGGCATAATCAGCAGAACCAGCACCGAGATCAGGGACTCGCTGGCGGCGGCCAGACTGTCGCTGACTGTGCCGCGCGCCATCAACACCACCGTCAGCAGAATCATCCCCAGCACGCCGCCACTGATTGGTAGCGCCAGCAGCAGGCGCAACAGCTCACCGAACACAAAAAATGCCGACAACACCAGAAAACCACGCAACATCACCATGGACGCCTTGCTCCCCGCACGCCGAATTGCATTACACTATTACACGACCCGCTACCCATCAGCCACAGCAACACAGGAAGCCCCATGGCGCTCAAGGCCACCATCTTCAAAGCCACGCTGAACATTGCCGACATGGACCGTCACTATTACGCGGACCACCACATCACCCTGGCGCGCCATCCCTCCGAGAACGACGAACGCATGATGAGCCGGCTGCTGGCGTTCGTACTGAATGCCAGTGAGGAGCTCGAGTTTACCAAGGGGCTGAGCACGGACGACGAGCCCGAGCTGTGGCGAAAATCCCTGAGCGACGAAATTGAACTCTGGATCGAACTGGGGCTGCCGGACGAAAGCCGCCTGCGCAAAGCCTGCAACCGCTCTCGGCAGGTTATTCTGTACACCTACGGTGGACGCGCGGTGCCGCTGTGGTGGGAGAAGCACCATAACAAGCTGACGCGCTTCGACAATCTCACCATCATCAACCTGCCCACCGCACCGATCGAAGCCCTGGCCGCCATGGCCGAGCGCACCATGAGCCTGCAATGCTCCATCCAGGACGGCGAAGTCAGTATCGGTAACGAGGAGTCACTGGTCAGCATCACGCCGGAACCGCTGCACCCCGCCTGAAAACAACCTGTGGCAGGGACTGGACAGATACCCGCTGCGCACGTAAGATTGCGCACTCGAAATTGATGCGACAGCAACGATTTCAAGCGCCCGTAGCTCAGCTGGATAGAGCGCTGCCCTCCGGAGGCAGAGGTCAGAGGTTCGAATCCTCTCGGGCGCGCCATATATATGAAGGACTTGCGTGAGAGCGCAGGTCCTTTTTTTTGGCCTGTGCCCAAATGGTGCCCTGACAGTGCCCACAATTTCTTCACAGATTAGCACCCAACCCTTTTCCCGACCTTTGCCCTGATTTCCCGTTTAGAGGGTTTGGGCGCAGAGCTTCCCCCAGTCTTGCCTACCCCCACCAAGTAACGTAAAACAACCTTATATCGAGTGTTTAGCAAGCAATGCACCCCAAGTATTGCCCGCAACTCTCCGGAATAACCAAAGGCACGAACCGACACACGCTGTCGCTCCGTGCCTTTACGCTTTATCAGAGAACCAAAGCAGTAACTTCTCATAGGGAACAACCGAGCAATGAACAACACGGAACAGCAATTCCTCAAAGCCCTGGACGACAAACTCTGGAAAGCCGCCGACAAGCTCCGCGCCAACCTGGATGCCGCAAACTACAAGCACGTGGTACTGGGCCTGATCTTCCTGAAGTACGTCTCCGATGCCTTCGAGGAGCGCCAGGAAGAGTTGCTGGAACGGTTCAAGGATGAGAACGACGACATCTACTACTTGCCGGCGGAAGACTACGACGGCGACGAAGACTACCAGCAGGCCCTGGCGGAAGAGCTGGAAGTATTAGATTACTACCGCGAAGCTAACGTGTTCTGGGTACCCAAGCCTGCCCGCTGGAGCACCCTGAAAGAGAAAGCCGTGCTGCCCGTGGGCTCCGTACTCTGGCAGGACGAGGCGGGTAACGATGTTAAACTACGCTCCGTGTCCTGGCTGATCGACAACGCCCTGGAAGAGATCGAGAAGAGCAACGCCAAGCTCAAGGGCATCCTCAACCGCATCAGCCAGTACCAGCTGGACAACGACAAGCTGCTGGGCCTGATCAACACCTTCT
>JAEPMM010000317.1 GCA_017643965.1 Marinobacter sp. | reverse complement strand
TCGTCAGGCTTCCGCGCGCGGAATTTCTTCTGCTCCTGGGTGTACATTTCACAGAAGGTACAGCGGTTCCAGGAACAGCCATTGGTGACCGGCAGGATCAGAGACCTGGCTTCACTGGGTGGCCGAAATACGGGTTCGATGTAATCGATCGGAAAGCTATGCATAAACCGTTGAGTAACTCGTAGCGAAGGTTTGAAGGTATTTACGGCAGGAACTGCGCCTTCAGATCGGCGCAACCGGGGCCAACCACCGGCAATTCCAGCAAAACCGCCTGAGACCTCATAAAGGGAATGCCCCGCCGATGCCCGTCAACCAGGAGAGTCGACAGCGCCCCGACAAACGGCATGTGGGAGATCAGCATCAGCGGTGATTCAGGCGCTTCCAGGAGCGCGTCGAGGCAGGCTCCCGGATCATCGTCCGGCGTGATGAACGGCACTTCTGAAACCGGGCAATTCAGGATCTCGGAGGCGATGGCGGCGGTCTGGCGGGCGCGAACCAGCGGGCTGCACCAGATCCGCTCGGGCCGCCATGGCGATTCGGCAATATCGGCGGCCACCGACGCCACGCCGGCGCGTCCTGCTTCGGTCAGCTCACGGTGCTGATCCATGCTGTGCCAACCGGCCTCTCCGTGCCGCATGACGATGAGATGCAAGGGCCACCTCCGGGTTCGGGCGGGTTACTGAGTGATGGTTCGTGGCAGAATGAATTCCACGTCGGAATTCTGCACCGACATCATCAGGCTGTTGATGACGGCACTGATGGAGGCGGTGCCGTAGAGAATCTCGTAGAGCCCGCGCACCAGCGGCATGTAGATACCGATAGCTTCCGATTTCTCTTTCACCAGCTTCAGAGTATAGATGCCCTCCGCCACCTGTCCCAGCTCGGCCACTGCATCATCCAGCTTTTTGCCCTTGCCAACTGCGTAACCAACCCGGTAATTCCGGCTTTTCGATGAGGTGCAGGTGACAATCAGATCGCCCACACCGGCCAGCCCCATGAAGGTCATCGGATTGGCCCCGAGGCTGACCGCAAAGCGGCTCATCTCGGCCAGGCCGCGGGTCATCAGCATCGCCTTGGCGTTCTCGCCCAGGTCCAGCGCAGAAGCCAGGCCGGAAACAATGGCGTAGATATTCTTGAGCGCGCCGGCCAGCTCGACACCGTAAACGTCTACATTGGCGTATACGCGGAAATATTCACAACCCAGCAGATCCTGAACTGCGCGACGTACTTCCGGGTCCTTGGCAGCGATCACCGTAGCAGTCAGGTCCCGGTTGACGATCTCTCCGGCCAGATTCGGTCCGCTCAGCACGCCTATCCGGCACCGTGGGATCTCCTCCTGCAGAATTTCACTCATCAGCTTGAAGCCATGGGCCTCGATGCCCTTGGTCAGGCTGATGACAATCTGGTCGTCTGCGAATTCGCGGCAATACTCGCGAATGACGGAGCGGAACGCCTTGCTGGGGATGGCCACGAAGACCACTTCGGCGTCTTTGATGGCGGCGGGCAAGTCCGTGGTGGGCCGGATATCGCCGGTCAGGTGCACATCGGGCATGTAGCGGCTGTTGACGCCGGTGGAACGAACCTCATCCGCCTGGGCGGCGTCTCGCATCCAGAAATGCACGGTATGGCCGTTTTCGGAAAGCACCTTAACCATGGCAGTACCGAAGCTGCCGCCCCCAAGCACGGCAATATGACGACCGGTAGCCGAAGGCCCCGTCGTTTGCAGGTCTTTTTGATCAGGCATAGTTTGTCCGTTCTTTTTGGATCAGCCGGGCTCTTCACATTCCAGGGCACGCACCAGATTCTTGAACTCTTCCCGGTTGCGACTGTTCAGGCCCATCAGCACGCGATGGGCGTCCAGCACCTTGTCACGCACCTGCTGTTCGCTGGCGCGCAGTACCGGGATTTCTTCGAGCTCTTCGATTCTGGAGGCGGGTTCACGGACAATGATAAAAATCTTGTCGAAGCCCATGGAGGTGATAATTCGGGTAATGTCGGGATTGGTAGAGATCAGTGTCGGCAGAAAGTGGCTTCGTTTCTGAGCCGCCATGGCGATCTTTGCCAGCAGCCCCAGGGTGGTGCTGTCGATGATCTCGCACTCGGTGAGATCGATGACCACGGTTTTGAATTCCGGATCCTGGGTGATGGATTCAACCAGATTATCCAGCGTCGAACACAGGTTCAGCCGGATTTCACCGATAAACTTCAGGAGGTAAATACCCTGATTTTCAGCTTGCAGGATCTTGTAACCAGCCATGTTTTACACTGCCACTATTTCGACGACGTGTTTTCCGAATCGGCGAGGATGTCGGTTACCGAAACAATTGCGATATCGTCCGGTAACTCTGTGATCGCATCCAGACCCAGCGCCTGATTCAGAGATGCGATAGTGTGACGACCTCCTGACACGAGTTCAAGTAGTGTCTGTTCCTTTTCATCGAGGCTTTTGGCCCGAATGACTTCCAGAATGCCATCTGAAAACAGAATCAGCCGGAACGGCTTCTCAAGTGGAACCTCATACACCTCCCATTCCGGGGACTCGAACAACCCCACCGGCAGGCCGCTGCCCTCCAGGAATGCCGTGTTGCCGCCGTCGAAGGACAGAATAGGCATCGGGAAATGGGCGCCGACGGCATACCTTAATTTACGCTCAGATACGGTAATTATGCCAACAAACACGGTTACGTGTTTACCGAGGCCGGTGTCCAGCAATTCCGAGTTGATGCGTTCCAGGAAACGCTCCGGGTACAGAATATCATCGCTGGACCCACGACGAAGGTTTCGCTGCAGACGGTTGGACAGGTTTTTCAGCAGCACGGTCACAAACGCAGAACTGGCGCCATGGCCGGACACATCGGCGATATAGACCAGCACCTTGTCTTCAGAAATGCGGAAATAATCGAGAAAGTCGCTACTGAGGTACAACGAGGGCTTGATCAGATGGGTTACGCTCAGCCCCGACAGGATCTGGTCGTTGTCCGGTAGCATTTTCAGCTGTACCTTGCGCCCTGCCCGCTGATCCGCCCGAAGCTCGGCAATACCGTTGCGCAGATCGCGGTTGGCCTCTTCCAGCTCCTGCCGGTACAACTGATTGAGCCGATTGACCCTGACCCGGTCGAACAGCTTGCCAATCACATCATCAAGGGCGTTCTTGCCGTCGGCACAGGACTTGAGCACGAAGTCCGCGGCGCCCGCGCGCAGCGCACCCACCACATCAACAGAGCGGACGGTGTCAGAACAGGCCACAATGGGAGTAAAGGTTTCCAGATCTTCCAGCCGGGTTGCCAGTTCACTGATGGCACTGGTGGGCAAGTCGGCGAATATCACATCCGGAATGCTCTCGGTGAACATATCCAGCGCCGTGCGGCTGTCAGGGCACCCGGTCACATAGAAGCCGCGAGCCTCCAGGTGGCGGCTCAGCTCGCTACGTGCCTTCTCGTCGGCATCTATGATAAGAATGCGCTCAGTGCGCGAGGTCATGGCGGTGGCCCTAAACTACCATCGTTAAAGGATAATTCCGGTATATAACGCCTATTCTGGCACGACCGTGTGATATAACAAGCCAAGTTTGCTGATTTTGGGGGAAAAGACACGATGAGAAGCGCCGTAAACGATCTGCTCGGAGCTTACGACAAACTGATCATGGATCCGGTGCACGGGGGGATTCCCCTTTACCGTCACGAGATCCGCGTGATCGATCATCCGCTCTTCCAGCGCCTGCGCAATATCTGCCAGAACGACATTCTCAGCCTGGTGTTTCCCGGCGCGACCCACTCCCGATTTCTCCACAGCATTGGTGTCATGCACGTCGGCACCCGCATGTTCCGCTCCATGATCGATGCCTACCTGCGGGAAAAACAGCTCAGCGAAAAAACCGACCTCAGCCTCAGCCAACTCGATGCTATCGACTACCTGGCCAAGACCATTCGTCTCGGCTGCCTGCTGCACGACAGCGGCCATTCCAGCTTCTCCCACCAGTTTACCCAGGCGCGGCGTATTCGCGACCTGATGTCCCGGGCGAGCCGGTTCAAGGATCTGTGGGAAGGGGTGGATTACTCGGTGTACCACCGGAGCGCGCCGAACGAACTGGAACACGAGCACTATTCCGTGCGCGTCGCCCATGAAGTGCTGGCCGATATCGACATCGCTGCGGCTGGGCTCGACGCCCGGGATGTCATCGGCATCATGGAGACCACGGATGTGCAGCCCAGCGACGCCTTTTGCCGCCACGCCCAGACATTCTGGGGTTTTATTGCCGGCGATGATGCCCACTCCGGCGCCCTGCGCAATGCCG
>JAEPMM010000432.1 GCA_017643965.1 Marinobacter sp. | reverse complement strand
GTAACGCTCGTCCTCGGGATGCACGGCCACAGCGGTGTCACCGAGCATGGTCTCCGGGCGGGTGGTGGCGACCACCACATAGTCTTTGCCGTCTTGTGTTTTGGCGCCGTCTGCCAATGGGTAGCGCAGGTGCCAGAAGAAACCTTTTTCTTCCTTGTTCTCCACCTCCAGATCGGAGATGGCGGTGTGCAGTTTCGGGTCCCAGTTCACCAGCCGCTTGCCACGGTACACCAGGCCTTCGTCGTACAGGCGGATGAACACTTCCTGCACGGCCCTATAGAAGCCGTCGTCCATGGTGAAGCGTTCGTTGTCCCAGTCCACGGAGTTGCCCAGGCGGCGTATCTGGCGGGTGATGGTGCCGCCGGAGTGCTCTTTCCAGTCCCAGATGCGCTTGATGAAGTCGTCGCGGCCCAGGTCATGGCGGGTTTTGCCTTCTTCGGCGGCGAGTTTGCGCTCGACCACCATCTGGGTGGCGATACCGGCGTGGTCGGTGCCGACGGTCCACAGCGCGTTGCGGCCCTGCATGCGCTTGAAGCGGGTGAGGGTGTCCATGATGGTGTGCTGGAACGCGTGGCCCATGTGCAGGCTGCCGGTGACGTTGGGGGGCGGGATGGCGATGCTGTAGGAATCGCCTTCACCGCTGGGGCGGAAGTAGCCTTTGGCTTCCCAGTTTTCGTACCACTGGCGCTCGATGTTTTCTGGCTGGTAGGTTTTTTCCATGGGGTTCTGCAGTGACCGTTGGTTGATTCACAAGGGAAAATTGAGACGCCTGATTATACATGGTCCCCGGGGATGCGGCGAACCTAACGCTTCCTCTGATCATGCACCCGGGGCTCAATCCCCAATGCCCGCAACTGCTTATAATGCGATCGGGCCTGATCCAGCACCGCGGGATCGTTATGCGCCACCAGGGCGAGCCGTTTGAACCGGTCCGCATCCGCTGGCAGGGTCGCCGACAGAATGATCACGGTATCCCAGTCCTCGGCCACTGGCGGGCAGAGCAGGATGCCAACGGGATCGGAACAGGCAGTCGCGGAGTCGGGGACAACGCTGTGGGGAATGAAGGCGTCGGGGCTGAAGTTCCACAGCAGGTCGTCCAGCTCTTCTGCGTGCCTGGCGCTGTCGCAGACGATGCATACCCGGTCTCCCTGTTGCCAGGCCTTGTCCACCAATTTGGCGGCGTGGAGGTTGCGGGCAGCGGGGGTATTCTGGGCGAGGATGTGGAACCAGTAGCGCTGGTTCTGGTCGTCCGCTCCGGAGGGACCGGCAGCGGGGCTGCCGGTCTCCGAAGGTGAGTGCGGGTTACTTTCCGGCATGGGACATCAGGTAGTCGACCAGCATAGGCACCGGGCGGCCTGAGGAACCTTTGGCTTTGCCGGAATGCCAGGCGGTGCCGGCGATGTCAAGGTGGGCCCAGCGGTATTCCTTGGCAAACCGGGACAGGAAACACGCCGCGGTGATGGTGCCCGCCGGGCGGCCGCCGATGTTGGCCATATCGGCAAAGTTGCTGTCGAGCTGGCTCTGGTATTCGTCCCACAGCGGCAGGCGCCAGGCGCGATCGCCGGCGCGCTCGCCTGCGGCCAGCAATTCATTGGCCAGTTCGTCGTTGTTGGCAAGCAGGCCGGTGGCGTGGTTGCCCAGGGCGATGATGCAGGCGCCGGTGAGGGTCGCCAGGTCAATGACGGCCGCGGGGTCGAATTTCTTCACGTAGGTGAGGGCGTCGCACAACACCAGGCGGCCCTCGGCGTCGGTGTTGAGGATTTCAACGGTCAGGCCGGAGAGGGTGGTGACGATGTCTCCGGGGCGCGAAGCGCCGCCATCCGGCATGTTCTCCGCAGCGGCAATCACGGCGACCACGTTGATCCTGGGTTGAGTTTCGGCCAGCACCTGCATCGCGCCGAACACGCTGGCGGAGCCGCCCATGTCGTATTTCATTTCATCCATGCCTTCGCCGGGTTTCAGGCTGATGCCGCCGGTGTCGAAGGTGATGCCTTTGCCCACCAGAACGTGGGGCTTGTCTTTGGCTTTACCGCCCCGGTACTCCATGACGATCAGCCGTGGCGGCTGGGTGCTGCCCTTGCCAACGGCCAGGATGGTGTTCATGCCCAGCTTTTCCATCTGCTTTTCATCGAGCACTTCGGTCTTGATGCAGTCGTAATCCTTCGCCAGCTTTTTGGCTTGCTGGGCGAGCCACTCCGGGTGGCAGATGTTGGGCGGGGTGTTGCCCAGGTCGCGGGTCAGGTTCATGCCGCGGCCGGTCGCCAGACCAAGGTTGAAGGCATCCTTGAGCGCCTTGCCGGCGCCGGACGCGATCACAACAACCTTGTTGAGTTTGCGTGCGGCGGGCTTTTCGCTCTTGAAGTCGCTGAACGTGTAGAGCTGATCCTCAAGCGTGCGGCCAATCAGGCTGAGGCGGGCGGCCTCTGAGCTGACGGCGTCGTCACCCTTTACCGGGGTGTCAGCCAGAGCCACCAGCGCGGATTTCCCCGGACCGTCCTTGAGCTGGCTCATCATCGCGATGAGCGCCTTGCGGTAATTGGAGGGCGTCCGGTCACTGTCGCTGCCGGTACCCACCACAATCACCCGGCCCCAGGGCTGGTCGTTGACGGGAATCACATTGGCGGTGCCGGTTTTCCCGGTGAGGTCGCCGGCCTTTTGCAGCTTTTTGATCAGCCCACCCAATGCTTCGTCGGCCTGGGTGGTGGATGCCGGCCAGGTGCCTTTGTCGGGCAGAGCGATAACCAGGCTGTCGGCTTTGGTGCTGATGATGGTTTTACTACTCAGGCTGAAATTCATGGCAACTCC
>JAEPMM010000048.1 GCA_017643965.1 Marinobacter sp. | reverse complement strand
CTGGATGAGCCTGGACGTGCGCGAACAGCTGGGCCAACGTCTGCTGCAGGGACTGCTGGAGGAGGTGCGCATCCTGGACGTGACCGAGTCAATGAAAGAAGCGGGCATCGGCCGCGGTGCCGATCTGACCCGCGACCGATCGGTGCGGCGCGACAGGATTGCGTGGCTGCAGGGTGTCACCGTTCCCCAGCAGGCCCTCCTTCGCTTTCTGGATGAGGTGCGCGCGGGCCTGAACCGCCGGCTGTTTCTTGGCCTGAAGCGCGTCGAATCTCACTATGCGACCTACCACCCGGGTGATTTTTACCGTCGGCATGTGGACAGCTTTGCCGGTCGGGCGTCGAGGGTGGTCAGCCTGGTTCTGTACCTGAATGATGCTTGGGCCAGCACTGACGGTGGAGCGCTGCAGATCTACAACCGTGACAATCCGAATGAAGTCCGCGGTACGGTCCTGCCGGAGATGGGGCGAATGGCACTGTTTATGAGCGAGGATATCCCCCATGAGGTGCTACCGGCCAACCGCATCCGCTACAGTCTTGCCTGCTGGTTCCGGCAGGACGAAGTGCCTCTTCCGTTGTAGGCGGCGCCCTTTCAGTTTTAAGTCGTTGTAGTGGGGCACCCCTTTTGCTAATATGCGCGCCGCTTTCGGGGAATTGTCCCGGAACGCCGTTATGGTGGCTCCATTGGTGCCTCCGCAACATGAAACCGTGAACCCGGTCAGGCCCGGAAGGGAGCAGCCGAAGCGGTGGAATTGTGTGCCGGAGTGTCGCTGGTGGGGCCACCCCCAGACTTCCCCTTCTTGTCGTTTTTATCTGGCTGAAATCATCGCTTTTTCCAGTCCCGACCCGGTGCTGTCCGTCTTCTTCTCAAGCTGGGACCGTGCTAAGGTTAAGGCCATTTTCACAGCAGTTGGCGAAACATGAGCTACCAGGTACTTGCCCGTAAATGGCGCCCCCGCACATTTGAAGATATGGTCGGCCAGGAGCATGTGCTGCAGGCACTGATCCATGCCCTGGAAAATCAGCGTCTGCACCATGCTTATCTGTTCACGGGTACCCGCGGGGTGGGTAAAACCACCATCGGCCGGCTGCTGGCGCGATGCCTGAATTGTGAGACCGGCGTTACCCCGACGCCCTGTGGCGAGTGCAGCAGTTGCCGCGAGATTCAGGATGGCCGGTTCGTCGACCTTATCGAAATCGACGCCGCGTCCCGCACCGGTGTCGACGATATGCGCGAACTGACAGATAACGTGCAGTACGCGCCGACCCGTGGCCGCTTCAAGGTGTATCTCATCGATGAGGTGCACATGCTGACCAACCAGTCCTTCAATGCCTTTCTGAAAACACTGGAGGAGCCGCCGGAGCACGTGAAGTTCCTGCTGGCAACCACCGACCCCCAGAAGCTCCCGGTGACGGTGCTGTCCCGGTGCCTGCAGTTCAATCTGAAACGCATGACGCCAGAGCACATTGCCGGCCATCTGAAGCATGTGCTGGGTGAAGAGCAGATTCCGTTTGAAGACCCCGCGCTGTGGCTGCTGGCCCGCGCTGCCGATGGCAGCATGCGGGACGCCCTGAGCCTCACCGACCAGGCCATTGCGTTTGGCAACCAGAAACTGGCGGCCAGCGATGTCAGCAACATGCTGGGCACCATCGATCAGCGCGATATCGAACGACTGGTCCAAGCCCTGGTGGAAAACGACGGGCCTTCCCTGCTGGCCGAAATTCAGCGTATTTCCGATTTCGCGCCGGACTACAGTGTCATTCTTGCTGATCTGTTGTCGCTGTTCCATCGGGTCACCATGGAGCAGGTGGTGCCCGGCAGTGCCGACAATGCCCTGGGTGACGCCGCTCAGGTTCAGGCCCTGGCCCGCAAGCTCAGTGCCGAAGATGCCCAGCTGTTTTACCAGGCAGCGTTGATGGGCCGTAAAGATCTTGCGGTCACGCCCGACGCCCGCATGGGCTTCGAAATGACCCTGCTGCGAATGCTGGCGTTTCGTCCCGGAACAGACCGCCGGGAGCCGCCGGCAACCGGTTCCTCGCGCACCGGCGCCGATGCTCAGGAATCTCGCGATGAGCCTGACCCTGCATCCGCGCCGGCACCGGCTCCTGCGGTCCGTCCGGAACGGGCGGCTGAGCAGGCCCCGGAGGTGCCGACTACTGACGCAACGGAGGCGCGGCCGGATCCTGCAGTCGTGTCTGCGCCTGCGCCGGTAAACGATGTTGACGCCGCGGACGATTTCGATCCTGGCCCGGTGCCCGATTACCTCAGTGATAACGAACCGCAACCGGTTGAACCAGCGCCTGCGGCATTGCAGGAACCCTCCGGGATGGAGCCTGAAGAGCCCTCGGCTGCGGGTCTTGAAAAGCCCGCTGCGGCGGAAGCGGACGAGCCTGTGCCAATGCCGGTGCCAGAGCCCGAACCTGCTGAAGAGTCCGGGCAAACCGGCGATTTCAACTGGCAGCGTGATTTCCGCAGCCTGGGCATTGTGGGCATGCCTGGCAACCTGGCCAGTCATTCGGCGATGGCGTGGGAGGGTGATCAGATTCTCCTCACCATGGAGGAGGGCCACGCACGGCTGTTGAACGCACGGCATGAGGAAAAAATACTGGCTGCCTTGAGAAACCGGTTTGGCGACGCCATTACTGTGCATATCGAGCAGGGGGAGACCGGCGGCCACACACCGGCGGCTTGGGAAGAGCGCCAGCGGGTGGCGCGGCAGAAGGCGGCCGTGAGCTCGATCCAGAGCGACCCGCTGGTCAGGTCCATCGTTGAACGTTTCGAGGCACGGGTAGTCGAAGAGAGTATCCGGCCCGCTCAGAATTCAGGTTGAAGGAGAACACGCTATGATGAACGGCATGGGCGACTTGATGAAAAAAGCCCAGAAAATGCAGGAAGACATGCAGAGAGCCCAGGAAGAAATCGCCAAGGCCGAGGTCACCGGTGAGTCCGGAGCGGGTCTGGTGAAGGTCACCATGAACGGTCGCCACGACGTCCGCAAGGTCGAGATTGATCCGTCGCTGATGAGTGAAGAGAAAGAGATTCTTGAAGACTTGCTGGCGGCAGCCGTCAACGACGCGGTTCGGCGGGTTGAGGCCAATCAGAAAGAAAAGATGTCCGGCATGATGTCTGGGATGGGGATGCCACCGGGCTTCAAAATGCCTTTCTAGGTCAATAGCCTGGGACTGGTTTTTAATGTGAAGTAAGAGGAAGTTTCATGGCGTTCAGCCCGCTGGTAGATGAACTGGTGGAGTCCCTTCGGTGTCTTCCCGGAGTAGGCCAGAAAACCGCGCAGCGCATGGCGTTTCATTTGTTGGAGCGCGGTCGTTCGGGCGGCGTTCGTCTGTCCGAGGCACTGGGTACCGCCATGGCCGACGTGCGCCGGTGCGACAGCTGCCAGAACTTCGCCGATTCGTCACGGTGCGGCATCTGCGAGAATCAGGAACGGCACAACGGTACGCTCTGTGTGGTAGAGAGTCCGTCGGATTTGTTGGCGATCGAGCAGGCTGGTGACTATCGCGGCAGCTATTTCGTGCTGATGGGGCACCTTTCGCCCATCGACGGCGTCGGCCCGGAAGAGATTGGTATCGAACGCCTGCTGAATCGGATTGCGCAGGAAAATGTGACCGAGTTGATCCTCGCCACCAATCCCACGGTGGAGGGCGAGGCCACCGCCCATTACATTGCAGACCGTCTCGACGGCCGGGGCGTGCTGATCACTCGTCTGGCCCACGGCATCCCCGTGGGTGGCGAACTTGGCTACGTGGACGGCTTCACGTTGACCCACGCATTCCGGGGCCGCAAACCCCTCTCTGAATAACGACGGATCGAGCATTTCCTATGGCCCCAACCACCCCGGTCGCAACCGCGCCCCCGGCCCCAACAACTATTGAATGGATCACCGACCCCGAAGCACTCAGCCAGTGGTTGCTGGCGGGTAAGAGCGAGCCACTGGCACTGGATACGGAATTTGAACGGGTAAGCACGTTCTTCCCGATTCCGGGCCTCGTGCAGTTAGGGCTGGGTGAACAGTATCGGCTGGTGGATCCCGCCGTCGCAGAGCAATCTGCTGAGTTTCGCCGGATTCTCTCGGACAACCGTCAACCAAAACTGCTCTACGCCATGAGCGAAGATCTGGAGCTGTTTCGCCATTGGCTTCAGCTGGAGCCCGCCGGGGTTATTGACCTTCAGATTGGGGCAGCGTTGGCAGGAGCGGGATTCTCGGTGGGTTACGCTCGCCTGGTGGAAACATTGTTTGGCGCCACCCTCGACAAGTCCGCGACCCGATCGGACTGGGTTTCACGGCCGCTCAGCGAAGCGCAGCAGCGTTACGCGCTGGATGATATCCGGTTTCTGGCGCCCATGTACGATTGGGTGATGTCCAAGCTGTCGGTTCGTGGCCTTGAGGCGGCTCTGGTCGAAGAGTCAGATCGGTTTGCATCGGAGCTCGCCAGCCAGGACGATCCGGAGAATCATTACCTGAAACTGCGTGGCGGCTGGGCGCTGCCTCCGCAGCAGCA
This sequence comes from Marinobacter sp., assembly GCA_017643965.1. Lineage (GTDB taxonomy): Bacteria > Pseudomonadota > Gammaproteobacteria > Pseudomonadales > Oleiphilaceae > Marinobacter. The sequence goes on along the minus strand of JAEPMM010000048.1, from coordinate 8,359 downwards.
GGCTGCGCTCAAGAAACTGGTCCTCTGGCGGGAAGAGGAATCTCGTCGTCGCGACCGCCCGCGTAATCGGGTGGTAGGGGATCCGCTGTTGATTGCGATTGCCGAGCGCATGCCCGGTTCGCTCAAGGAGTTGGCCAATATCCAGGGGCTACCGCAGCCGGTCACCCGTCGTTATGGTGATAAGATACTGGAACTGCTGGATGAGGGCGGTGATGCGTCCACGGTAGACTTCGAGCCAATACAGGCCCCGCTGACGCGCGACGAGCAGGCATTCTACAAGCAGGTCAAACGGGTACTTGTCGCTGCCGCCGAGCGGGCAGATGTGCCCGTGGAGTTGCTGGCACCGCGGAAACGGCTTGAGGCGGTGGTTCATCGCCGGGATCTTGCTGCCGGTCTTTTCAACAGCGGGTGGCGCAGTCAGATTATCGCGCCGGTTCGTGAGCAGCTTGAGGATTTATTGAAATCATGAGTGACAAACAGTTTGTGTCAGTGTTCCGCAGCAGCAAAAAAGCGGACACCTATCTTTATGTCCGTCGCGGGCAGGTCTGGGATGAGCTGCCCGAAAGTCTGCGCGGAATCTTCGGGGCGCCGGTTCATGCCATGGATCTGATTCTCACGCCAGAACGGAAACTTGCCCGCACCAGCGGAAGGCAGGTTCTGGATGCCATCGCAGACAAGGATTTTTTCCTGCAGATGCCGGAAGAACAGGATTCCTACGTGGTGGACTTCCGCAGAAAGCCGGAGCAACGCCAGTCATGATCGCGCAGATCCCGTTCTGGCAGCGCAAACGTCTCGACGAAATGACGCCTGCCGAGTGGGAATCCCTGTGTGACGGCTGCGGCAAATGCTGCCTCGCCAAACTGGAGGATGAAGACACCGGAGAGGTGTATTACACCGATCTGGTTTGTCGTTACATGGATACGGACAGCTGTCGTTGCACCGTCTATCCTGAACGGCTCGACAAAGTCCCGGCCTGCACTGTGCTGACGCCGGACTCGCTGGCAGACTATCACTGGTTGCCATTCACCTGCGCCTATCGGACGCTGGCGGACGGTCGACCCTTGCCTGACTGGCATCCGCTTCGCTCTGGCGATCCGGACAGCGTTCATGAGGCAGGCGTTTCAGTTCAGCACCGCGTTGCGTCCGAAGCCGGAGTCGCTGAAGAAGACTGGGAAGAACATATAATTCACTGGGTTTTGTAATGATTGATACTGACGCTCAACTCGCTTACGGCATTTTCTGGGTCATCTATGCCGTGTCATTTGTGGTTTTTTTCTACACCATGTCCCGTTTATTCAGGATTTTGCCGCTTTATGGGCTCCGAACCCTGTTGCAGTCCGCGCTGATCGTACTGTTACTGACCCCCGTTGAGTCTGCAGAGGTCAGCAGTTGGTGGGTGCCAGCCTGGCTCTACGGTGGGTATGAGCTCATTCTCGGTGATGCGGAAGCGTCCGGCAGGGCGATTTTCAATCTCGGGCTAGCGGCGTTGGCCATGTTGCTGGTGTGGGTGCTGGATCTGGTTCGCTACCGCCTGGTGAAACGCTAGGCTGATAACGGCAAGAACAATAAAACGGAGCCAAGATGCGACGGATACTGAGCAAGATCCTTCTGGCCTCATTCCTGGCCGGCGCCTTTATGCCCGCCTGGGTTGGCGCTCAGGAACCGCTTGCGCCTGAGCTGGCCGACGGTGCGGACGTGCGCATCATCGTTGATATATCCGGCTCCATGAAAGACAACGACCCCGATAACCTTCGCCAGCCTGCCGTCCGGCTTCTGGCTCGGTTGCTTCCGGAAGGCGCCAGCGCCGGTGTGTGGACTTTCGGGCAGTACGTCAACATGCTGGTGCCCTACGACCCGGTTGACGACGCCTGGCGCGAGCTCGCCATCGACCGGTCTGCAGATATCAACTCCGTGGCCCTGCGAACCAATCTGGGCGAAGCCATCAAAGTGGCCAGCGATGACTACTTTACCAAGGGCGACCTTGGCGGCACCGACTTCATTCTGCTGACCGACGGAAAAGTGGACGTGTCGGACAACGCCGAAGCCAACCGGCAAGAGCGGGAGCGTATCCTGGGCCCTGTTCTTGATCAGCTGGTTCGCAAAGGGGCTACGTTCCATACTGTCGCGCTGTCGGACGAGGCTGACCGCGAGTTTCTCGAAACCCTCGCCGATCGCACCGGTGGCAGCTACAACGTGGCGCCCTCGGCGAACGCGCTGAACCTGGCCTTTCTGGACGCCCTCAATGCGGCGGTCCCGCAGGAACAGTTGCCCATTGAGGGAGACGGCTTTGACGTAGACAGCGGCGTGCAGGAATTCACCGCGCTGATTTTCTGGGGAGAAGATGAAACCAGTGCAACCCGGAAGCTGGAGCTGACCGACCCCGCGGGCAGCGTGGCGGTGGTTGGTGACACGGGAAAGGGCATGCGGTGGGCGCGCGAGCCCGGTTACGACCTGATCACCGTCACCGAACCGCTGCCGGGCAAATGGCGGATAAACGGTGAGCTGGGCGAGGGCAGTCGTGTCACCGTTGTCAGTGACCTGCGCATGGTGGTGTCACCGGTGCCGCCATCGTTCAGCGAAGCGCAGCCCCTGGCCCTGCAGATTGCCTTTTTCGAGGATGAGAAAAAGTTGACCGACCCGGACTTTCTCGGCGTGCTGGAGGTGAGGGTGACGGTGACATCGGAAGACAACCGCAGCGGCACCAAAGTATTGTCCTCCGGTCAACCGCCGGCCAACGGGCTTTACAGCGATACCATTGGCGCGCTCCCCGCGGCTGGCCGGTACACCATCGAAGTGGTCGCTGACGGCCAGACCTTCTCCCGTAAGTTCAGCGGCGTCAGTCGTTTCGAGATGCCTGAGGCAGTCGCTCCGTCCGCGCCTGACGATAGCCTGCTGTCCGCCGGCGACGATGTGGCAGCGCCCGAGAGCCGCGAACCCGCAGGCCAACCGGCTTCGCGGCAAGTAGCCGAGCTCGAGCCCGAGTCCGAGCCTTCGGGCGGCGGGCCTATCGACATAAGCGAAGTGGAAGAGCCCTCCAGCATCGAAGAAGCACGGCCCCGGCCTGCACCTGCTGAGAGCGAGGAGCCGGGCGCCCCGACGTGGCTGCTGGTGGTCGCGGCTTTGGGCGCGGTTGTGGTGGCCGGAGGTGGCCTGTTTCTGATGTATCGCCGTAAAAAAGCGTCAGAGCCGTCCGGGGACCCGGGCAGGGGCGTAGTCGATGACATTGACCGTCATGATGAGACGGTGCCGGTGGTCGAGCCCGAGGCGATATCCGAGCAGGTTCCCGAGCCGGAGCCAGAACCCGAACCCGAGCCAGTGCCAGAACCGAAGCAGGAACCGGAGCCAGAGGCTGAAGCCACTGACGTCGCGACAGCCGATGATAGCGATGATGGCATTCCCGTCGCCGAGCCGTTGAACGAGGCTGAGGAGGAACTGCCGGATGTGGAAGACGGCGAAGACGAGACTGTGGATGAGTTCGGCCTCGAAGACTTCGATCTGTCCGAGTTTGATGATCTTCCGGATTTCGATGACCAGAAGAAAGGCCAGCTCGAAAACGACGAGCCCGATAAACCAGAACCGAAAAGATAGTCCGGGGTGTTAAGGTGGTGGCTCAGGCCTTTATACTCCTCGCCCGGATGATTTGATAACCGAACAGGAACCAACAGCATGAAGTTTACCGGTACCGAAAAATACGTAGCCACTGATGACTTGCAAATGGCGGTGAATGCGGCCATCTCGCTGCAACGCCCGCTGCTCATTAAAGGTGAGCCCGGCACCGGCAAAACCCTGCTGGCAGAGGAAATGGCGTCTTCCCTCGGAATGCGGCTGATTCCCTGGCACATCAAGTCCACGACCAAGGCCCAGCAGGGGCTTTACGAGTACGATGCGGTATCACGCCTTCGCGACTCTCAGCTTGGTGATGAAAAGGTCAAGGACATCAGCAACTACATTGTCAAAGGCAAGCTCTGGGAGGCCTTTGAAGCCGACGAACAGGTGGTCCTGCTGATCGACGAAATCGACAAGGCAGATATTGAGTTTCCAAACGACTTGCTGCTTGAGCTCGATCGCATGGAGTTTTTTGTCTATGAAACCCAGCAGTTCGTAAAGGCCAGGCAGCGCCCGATCATTGTCATTACCAGCAATAACGAGAAGGAGCTGCCGGATGCCTTTCTGCGTCGCTGTTTCTTCCATTACATCAGTTTTCCCGATCACGATACGATGAAAGATATCGTGGATGTGCATTTCCCCGGCCTGCAGCAGGCCATTGTGCGTGATGCTCTCGAGGTCTTTTTCGATGTGCGCAAGGTACCCGGGCTGAAGAAGAAACCGTCCACCTCGGAGCTGATTGACTGGCTCAAGCTGCTGATGGCCGATGAGTTGTCTGCCAAAATGCTGCAGGAAAAAGATACCAGCTCGGCATTGCCACCGCTTTACGGGGCGCTGGTGAAAAACGAGCAGGACGTTCACCTGCTGCAGAAGCTGGCATTTATGGCGCGTCGTCGCAGCTGACATTCAGCAAGAGCTATACCTTATGTTGATCGATTTTTTTCTCGAAGTAAGGCGGGCGAAAGTGCCCGCCAGCCTGCGCGAATTTCTCGACCTGCTGGAGGCCCTGCAGCATCGCCTGGCCTTTGCCGATATGGAAGAGTTCTATTACCTGACACGGTTGTGCCTGGTGAAGGACGAGCGCCACTTCGACAAGTTTGATCGAGCGTTCAAGGCCTATTTCGAAGGCATTGAAAACCTTGAAGACCTGATGGAAATGCTGATTCCGGACGATTGGCTCCGTGCCGAGTTCGAGAAGCATCTCAGCGAGGAAGACAAGGCCAAGATTGACTCTCTCGGCGGCCTTGAAGAGTTGATTGAAACCTTCAAAAAGCGCATGGAAGAGCAGCAGGAGCGGCATGCCGGTGGCAACAAGTGGGTGGGTACCGGGGGAACGTCGCCGTTCGGGGCCAACGGTTACAACCCGGAGGGTTTTCGCATCGGCCAGAAAAACGGCCGTCAGGGCCGCGCCGTCAAAGTGTGGGAAAAGCGGGAGTACAAGGATCTCGATGACAGCATTACCCTTGGCATCCGCAACATCAAAGTGGCCATGCGTCGGTTGCGGAAATTTGCCCGCCAGGGTGCGGCCGATCAACTGGACATGGACGACACCATACGCTCCACCGCCCGTAACGCCGGGTACCTTGACCTGAAAATGGTTCCGGAGCGTCATAATGCGGTCAAGGTGCTGATTTTCTTCGATGTTGGTGGTTCCATGGACCCCCACGTGCGTGTGTGTGAGGAGTTGTTCTCGGCCGCCCGTATGGAGTTCAAGCATATGGAGTACTTCTACTTTCATAACTTCTTGTATGAGAGCGTCTGGAAGAACAACATTCGCCGCATGAACGAGACCACGAATACCTGGGATATTCTCAACAAGTACACACCGGACTACAAAGTCATTTTCGTGGGCGATGCCACTATGGCCCCCTATGAAATTTCCCACCCTGGCGGTTCCATTGAGCACTGGAACGAGGAGGCCGGGGCCACCTGGTTTCAGCGTATAACCGATCATTTCCGCAAGGTGGTATGGTTGAACCCGCTACCGGAAAGTTATTGGGGAAGCGGTGGCTCTCTGGGCATGACCCGTCAGTTGGTGGAAGATCATATGTACCCGCTGACCATTGATGGTCTCGAGTCGGCGATGAAGCAATTGAGCAAATAAAAAAGCCGATGCGGTTGAGGGCATCGGCAAAGCTCGGCATTTCAAACGGGGGAGCGGTCAAGGCTTCCCCGTCCCCTCGGCCTCAGCAATTACGGGGCCACCTGAAATTTCTTCATTGAAATCAGCACGAAAGTGGAGCATCCGGGTTGCACCAGCCTGGCCGGGTGTATCATCTGTGCAACACCCGTCAAAAAAGTCGACACTTCGAGTTGTCCAATTGGTGATCTGGATACCGTTCTTGGTGATTACCTGATGTTACCCTTCCTATCAGTTTGTAACGGAACATTACAAAAGGCAGGAAGCGTATGGTCGCCACAGAACAGGCAAGGGGAGCTACCGGGAGGGTGTCCCGGGCGGGGCAGAATTTGCTGGCAGCTGCGGTCGCTCTGCTGGTCGTGCTGACCCCGACACTGACCGTCGCCGATGATCTCAACGCTGACATCAATCGCCTGAAAGCCGAAGTCGCCGATCTGGCCGGCGAACTTTACGCGCTGGAAGAATCCATTTTACATCCCGCCGATACCCAGGTGGCAGTATTCCTGACACTTGCCCGCAAAGACGCCCTCGAGCTTGATTCCATTGAGCTGTTTGTCAACGACACGCCGGTGTCTTCGCATCTATACAGCGACCGGGAGCGCCAGTCGTTGCAACAGGGAGGGGTGCAGCAGCTGTATCTGGGCAATGTGCCCCATGGGGAACATGAGCTCAGGGCAGTGCTGACAGCACGAACGGGCAACGACCGTTACGTTCGTCGTGAAGCGGAGCACCGCTTTCAAAAGCGCCCCGGGGAATCACGTATCCAGTTGTCGCTGGACGCACGGGCGCCGGATTACGAACCCCGGATCCTGTTCTCGGAATGGAAGTAGTGTGGCATGAACGCTGACGTCAGGATGGGTCGCTCTGCAGCTCGTCACCTCCGGTTCGCTCTGGCTGCTGTGGGCGCCCTGACGGTTTGTGGGCAAAGTGTGGCGTTTGCGGGCAATGCCACAGAACACTCACGCATCGCTGCGCTGGCGCAGTTCGACCTCGCCGCCGGACAGCCCCGGTTGGCGCTCGCGCGAACAGAGGGCGCGCAGGGCGCACAGAGCGAGAGTGTGGCCTGGCAGAGGGCCCGGGCTCTGATGGAAACCGGGCAAGTGGCCAGAGCCCGTGACCTGCTTGAGCGCCAGCTGCAAGGACAGACCCACCGTGGTGACGCCGCCTTGGTATTGGGGCGAATCGCCAACACTGAGGGCAACACCGCCGGCGCATCCCGCTATTTCGATACGGCCGCCCGGCTGGGTTTCGGGGAAACCCGACAACAAGCCTTGTATGAGCTGGCCGCTTTGAAGCTCGAAGCAGATGATCCGGACGCCGCAGGCCAGTTGCTTGCCACGATGGAACCGGGGTACTGGGCAGCGCTGGGCTACATGAATCTGGCCGGCGTCTACAGCACCAGGGATCTCAACGCGGCTCGTCCGCTGGTGGCCTTGCGAGTGGCCCTGGCGATGTCAGAGCAGGATGCCATTGGTGACCGCAGCGCTTCATTGCGCAGCCAATTGCTGGTCAGGGCGGGGTATCTGTCCTATCTGCAGGAAGATCATGAAAAGGCCATCGGTTTCTTTGAACAGGTTCCCCTTGATAGCTATCACACGCCGCGGGCGCTTTATCTGCATGGCCTTGCCCTTGCCGCTCGTGATAACCATCGGGCCGCCATGCAGTCCTGGCATCGCGCCAGAAAATATCCACTGGCTTATCCGGGTGTTGAGGATGCCTGGCTAGGGATGGGCCGGGGGTACGACCTGTCCGGTTACCTGGGGCAGGCGGGTGAGGCGTATCTTGCTGCCAATGCCTCCTATGAGAGCGAGCGGGTCACATTGAAAAAGCTGGCCGATCGTATAAACGACGAAGGAGCCTGGAAGGCGCTGATCGTAGACGCCAGGGGGGACGATGCCCAATGGTTCCTCGCCGACAGCCGAACCCTTACCCAGCCACGCATGGCCTACCTGCTGCAATTCATGGAAGGCACCGCCGCTCAGGAGGCGGTCAGCCGGGTCTCTGAGCTGGTTGACCTCGAGCTTTACCTGGCGGAAAAGCATCAACACCTCAACGTCTGGAAGACCTCATTGCGCGAACGGCTGGCCACAGCTCCGGGTTCTGCCGGGACGAGCCGGGCGGGGCTGGCTGACAGGGCGGAAACGCTGAGGGCACAGATTCAGACACTGGCACAACGCCAGGGTGACAGGTCAGTCCGGGACGAGCTGTCGAACACGGCTGAGACACTGAGCGCTGTGGAAACCGCGTTGACCTCCCTGGAGCGGCGGTTGGCGAAAAGAGACGCCCGGCTTGCGGCTCTGGTGCGCCGGGCGGATGCCGCCCTGACCAACGTTCAATCTCTCCGGTCACAGGTGGCGAAGCTGCAGGAACGGGCCGAATCCAGTCTCGATCGTGTGGCACTGGCCTTTGTTAAAGATCAGGACAAGCGGATGGCGTTCGCTCTGGACAAAACCGAGCAACAGATTGCCCACCTATACGAATACCTCGCCCTGGAAACGCTTGAGCGGGGTGGGCGATGAGTAACCCGACTTACAGCCTGTCGCAGCGCTGTCGTGACTGGATTGGCGTCATCCTGTTACTGACGGCAACGCCGGTGCTGGCACAGGAATCCTT
>JAEPMM010000032.1 GCA_017643965.1 Marinobacter sp. | reverse complement strand
GCTCGTGGCTAAAGCTAAAGAAACCGTCTCCAGAACGCTGATTGTGGCCCTGGTGCTGAGTGTGGTTTTCTCGGTGGTGGTTTCCACCGCCGCGGTCTCGCTCCGACCGGCTCAGATCAAGAACCAGAATCTGGACATCAAAACCAACATCCTGGCGGCTGCTGGCATGCTGCAAAGCGGCGACAGCGCTGACGATATCGAGGAAGCGTTCGCCCGTTTTGACGTGCGCCTGCTGGACCTCGACAGCGGTGATTTTGTCGAGCCTTCGGACGTCGGCGTGGAAGACCCCATGAAGTACGACATGTACAAGGCGGCTTCCGACCCACAGATGTCCACCAACATTCCGAGCTCGGAAGACAAGGCCGGCATCAAGCGCCGTCCGAACGTGGCCAAGATCTACACCCTGACCGAGAACGACGAACTGGTTCGTGTGGTGTTGCCGGTACACGGCTACGGTCTGTGGTCCACGCTGTATGGCTTCGTGTCACTGGAAGGTGACGCCAATACCATCGAGGGTCTGGGCTTCTACGATCACGCGGAAACCCCCGGTCTGGGTGGTGAAGTGGACAACCCGCGCTGGAAAAGCCAGTGGGTGGGCAAAGAAGTCTACGGCGATGAGCTTGAAGAGCCGCAGATCCGCCTGGTCAAAGGTGGTGTAAGCGCCGGTGCGTCAGAGCGTGAGCACAAGGTTGACGCACTTTCCGGTGCAACGCTGACCAGCCGCGGTGTAGAACAGCTGGTCAACTACTGGATGGGCGACCGTGGCTATGCACCGTTCCTGAAAAAACTTCGTGAAGGGGAGGTCTGATCATGGCAGACGCTTCAGCCAAACAGGTTCTCTTCGAGCCGATTTTCAGTAACAACCCGATCGCCCTGCAGATCCTCGGGATCTGCTCGGCGCTGGCGGTAACCACCAGCATGAACGTAACCCTGGTTATGTGCGCGGCGGTTATTGCAGTAACGGCGTTTTCCAACCTGGCGGTATCGCTGGTTCGCACACAGATCCCGGGCAGCATCCGGATCATCGTGCAGATGACCATCATCGCCTCGCTGGTTATCGTGGTGGACCAGGTGCTCAAGGCCTACGCCTACGAGATTTCCAAGCAGCTCTCGGTATTCGTGGGTCTGATCATCACCAACTGCATCGTAATGGGCCGCGCGGAAGGCTTTGCGATGAAGAACGGCCCATACCTGAGTTTCCTCGACGGCATCGGTAACGGTCTGGGCTATTCGGTACTGCTGCTCTTCGTTGCGTTCTTCCGTGAACTGCTGGGCGCAGGGTCCCTGTTCGGGGTTTCCCTGATGCCGGTGGTGAACGAGGGTGGCTGGTACGTGCCGAACGGCATGATGCTGCTGCCGCCGAGCGCGTTCTTCATCATCGGTCTTGCGATCTGGGCACTGCGTGTCTGGAAGCCTGAGCAGGTGGAAGAGGCGGATTACAAGATGTCGCGTCATACCGCCAAGGAGGCCTTCTGATGGAACACTATATCAGCCTGATTCTGAAGGCCATTTTCGTTGAGAACATGGCGCTGGCCTTCTTCCTCGGGATGTGTACCTTCCTGGCCATCTCGAAGAAGATCGAAGCGGCTCTGGGTCTCGGCATTGCCGTCATTGTGGTGTTGACGGTGACGGTGCCGGTCAACAACCTGCTGTACAACAGCATCCTTCGTGACGGCGCGCTGGAGTGGGCCGGGTTGTCGAATGTGGACCTGAGCTTTCTCGGACTTATTACGTATATCGGTGTAATCGCTGCGATTGTTCAGATCATGGAAATGGTTCTGGACAAGTACATTCCCGCGCTCTACGCCGCGTTGGGTGTGTTCCTGCCGCTGATCACAGTGAACTGCGCCATCCTCGGCGCGTCGCTGTTCATGGTTGAGCGGGACTACACCTTCGGTGAGAGTGTGGTGTACGGCTTCGGTGCCGGTGTGGGCTGGGCGCTGGCGATTGTCGCGCTGGCCGGCATCCGCGAAAAACTGAAGTACAGCGATGTGCCTCCGGGGCTGCGTGGCCTGGGCATCACCTTCATCACTGTGGGTCTGATGTCACTTGGCTTCATGTCGTTCTCAGGTATTTCACTGTAATCAACCCGGTGATTCGGTTTAACGAAAAGGCGAGACCATGAGTACTGAAATTATTCTCGGCGTGGTCATGTTCACCGTTATCGTACTGGCGCTGGTTGCGATTATTCTCGCGGCCCGTTCAAAGCTGGTAAGCACCGGTGATGTGACCATCGAAATCAATGACGACCCGGAACACACGCTGACCACCGAAGCCGGTGGCAAGCTGCTGGGAACGCTGGCAGGTAACGGTATTTTCCTGTCCTCCGCCTGCGGTGGCGGCGGCACCTGCGCCCAGTGCAAGTGTAAGGTTCTGGAAGGTGGCGGCGCCATGCTGCCCACGGAAAAGACTCACTTCACCAATCGTGAAGAGAAAGAAGGCTGGCGCCTGTCATGCCAGGTGCCGGTGAAGCAGGACATGAAGGTCGAAGTCCCGGAAGAGTTCTTCGGCGTGAAGAAATGGGAATGCGAAGTGGTGTCCAACCATAACGTGGCCACCTTCATCAAGGAACTGGTCCTGAAGCTGCCGGAAGGCGAGGAAGTGGACTTCCGCGCCGGCGGTTACGTACAGCTCGAGTGCCCTCCCTACGAGATCGATTTCAAGGATTTCGTAATCGAGGAAGAGTTCCACGAAGACTGGGACAAGCACAACATCTGGCGTTACAAGGCCATTAACAAGGAAGACACCATCCGCGCTTACTCCATGGCGAACTACCCGGAAGAGAAAGGTGTCCTGAAGTTCAACATCCGTATTGCGACACCGCCTCCGGGGACTGACCACCCTCCGGGCCTCACTTCCCGCTACTTGCTCAACCTGGAGCCGGGTGGCAAAGTGTCGGTGATGGGGCCGTTTGGTGAGTTCTTCGCCAAGAAGGCCGTGGCCGAAATGGTGGTCGTCGGAGGTGGTGCCGGCATGGCGCCGATGCGCTCCCACGTCTTTGACCCGCTCAAGCGCCTGTACTCGAAGCGCAAGATCAGCTTCTGGTACGGCGCCCGTAGTGTCCGCGAGATGTTCTACGTGGAAGATTTCGACGGCCTGGCCGAGGAAAACGACAACTTCGAGTGGCACGTTGCCCTGTCAGACGCGCTGCCCGAGGACAATTGGGAAGGCCCGACCGGCTTCATCCACAACGTGCTGTACGAAAACTATCTGAAGGACCATCCGGCTCCGGAAGACTGTGAGTTCTACATGTGTGGACCCCCAATCATGAACGCCTCGGTGATCAAGATGCTCAAGGATCTTGGAGTCGAAGACGAGAACATCATGCTGGATGACTTCGGAGGGTAATCAGCTCAGATGACATCCCGCATGTTCCGACCCGCCAGGGTGGCAGTGGCCAGCGTCCTCATGACGCTGGCCCTGGTCGCGCTGGCGGGTTGTTCGTTTGAGAAGGAAGAACAGATCTGGGAGATTGCCGGACCGGTGTTCGGCACCCGCTATCATATCAACGTCGTATTGACCGAAGACGAGGCCCGGCTTGAGAATCTGGGTGAGGGCATCGAAGAGGTGCTCGAAAGGGTGGACGCGTCCATGTCCACCTGGCGCGACGATTCCGAGCTCTCCCGGCTGAACAGCCGCGACGACCAATCCGAATGGACGGACATTTCAGCGCCGTTGTACGAGGTGCTGGCCAGTGCCGCTGACGTCTCCAGCCTGACCGACGGTGCGTTCGACATCACCATCGGCCCTGTGGTCAATCTCTGGGGATTCGGCCCTGAAGCCCGCCCGGACAAAGTGCCCGATGACGACGAGCTGGCAGCCAGGCTGGATGCAACCGGGTACGAAAAGCTCGAGTTGAGGGCGGAGCCCCCGGCCATTCGGGCCAGCAAACCCCAGTACATCGATCTTTCAGCCATCGCCAAGGGTTACGGTGTGGACGCCGTGGCCCGCTATCTCGAGAGTGCCGGTATAACGTCGTACCTCGTCGAGATTGGCGGCGAAGTGCGGGTCAACGGCCGCAAACCGGACGGCAGCGCGTGGCGGTTGGCCATCGAAGAGCCGGTATCGGAGCAGCGCCAGATCAACCGGGTGGTGGCACTCGACCAGTACGCCATGGCGACGTCCGGCGACTATCGTAACTATTACGAATCGGAAGGCCGGCGTTATTCGCATACAATAGACCCTGATACCGGTCGGCCCATTGTGCACAATCTCGCGTCGGTCACCGTGATCGCCGAGAACGCCATGCTGGCGGATGCACTGGCAACGGGGTTCAACGTTATGGGATACGAACGGGCGCAGGCGTTGGCTACCCGCGAAAACATAGCGGCTTATTTCATTGTGCGTCGTGATGGCGGGTTCGAGACCCATCACACCCCCGCATTCACGTCGTACCTTACTCAGTAAAGGGGAGGCCTTATGGGTACCTTTCTGTTGGTTTTGTTGATTGTTTCGGTTCTGGTGGCCGCCATGTCGGTGGGCGTTATTTTTGGCCGCAAGCCCATCAGCGGCACCTGTGGTGGTATCGGTGCCCTGGGCATCAGCCAGTCCTGCGATATCTGTGGCGGTAATACCCAGAAATGTGAAGAGGAGAATGAGCGGGTTGCCAACGAAGGCAATGCTGCGAACTCGCTGAGTTACGACGCCACCAAGAAATAATAAGACAGTTTCACGCGTATCACTTTGCGACGTACTTAAGGAGTCACTGCACGCATGGCAGAACATCATTACGACGTCGTCGTTATCGGCGCTGGTCCTTCCGGAGAAGGTGCAGCGATGAATGCGACGAAACACGGTAAACGTGTCGCGATCATCGAAGACAAGCCCACCGTAGGTGGTAACTGCACCCACTGGGGAACCATTCCCTCCAAGGCGCTGCGTCACTCCGTCAAGCAGATCATCACCTTTAACACCAACCAGATGTTCCGGGACATCGGTGAGCCGCGCTGGTTCTCCTTTCCGCGGGTTCTGCAGAACGCCCAGAAAGTGATCGGCAAGCAGGTCAAGCTGCGCACCCAGTTTTACGCCCGCAACCGGGTGGAACTGATCAACGGTCGCGCCTATTTCCTCGACGCCAACCGCATCGAGGTGCGTGGCGCCAAGTCGGCAGAAATCCTGCATTTCAAGCAGGCGATCATCGCCACCGGCTCACGGCCGTACCTGCCGACGGATGTGGATTTCCGCCATCACCGTATTTACAACTCGGATTCCATCCTCAACCTGTCCCACACCCCGCGCACGCTGATTATTTACGGTGCCGGCGTTATCGGTTCGGAATACGCCTCGATCTTTGCCGGCCTGGGCGTGAAGGTGGACCTGATCAACCCGGGCAGCCGCCTGCTGAACTTCCTTGATGATGAAATCTCTGACGCACTGAGCTACCACCTGCGTAACAACGGTGTACTGGTGCGGCACAACGAGGAATACGAGAAAGTAGACGGCGATGACCACGGCGTGGTGCTGTCACTGAAATCCGGCAAGAAAATTCGCGCCGATGCGTTCCTGTGGTGCAACGGGCGCAGCGGTAACACCGAGAAACTGGGGGTTGAGAACATCGGTCTGGTGCCCAACGGCCGTGGCCAGCTGGCGGTGGACGAGCATTACCGCACCGAGGTCGAGAACATCTACGCCGCCGGCGATGTGATCGGTTGGCCGAGTCTGGCCAGTGCCGCCTACGACCAGGGCCGTTCGGCCTCGTCTGACATCGTGCATGACGAGTATTTCCGCTACGTCTCGGACGTGCCGACGGGGATTTACACCATCCCCGAGATCAGCTCTGTCGGCAAGACCGAGCGGGAGCTGACCGAGGCCAAGGTGCCCTACGAAGTGGGTCAGGCGTTTTTCAAGGACCTGGCGCGGGCACAAATCACCGGCGATGCCGTGGGCATGCTGAAAATCCTGTTCCACCGTGAGTCGCGGGAAATTCTGGGCATTCACTGTTTTGGTGACCAGGCGGCCGAGATCGTTCACATCGGCCAGGCCATCATGAACCAGAATGGCGAAGCCAATTCGTTGAATTACTTCATCAATACCACGTTCAACTACCCGACCATGGCGGAAGCCTACCGGGTGGCGGCCCTGAACGGCCTGAATCGCATTTTCTGAGCGGGCTGAAAGCAAAAACCGGGTGTCGGAGGAAAGTCCGCCACCCGGTTTTTTTATGGCCGGAGGATCAGTTGGTGGACAGGGCCGCGGGTTCGCCCGTACTGTCCGCCGAATCGCTGCGCGCCAGAGCCAGAACGGAATTGGCGCGGTTATCAAAGAACATGCGGGTGCTGGTGGGGAAGTCCGAGATGATGCTGTTCACACCCTGTTGTTCCAGCTCCAGCATGTCGTGGATACGGTTCACGGTCCAGGCGGACACGTGCATGCCGCGCCGGTGGGCGTCCTCCACAATGGCCTTGCTGCAGATTTTCCAGTTGATGCACAGGTAATCGCAATGAAGACGCGCCGCCAGGTTGACCGGGCGCGGGAACTTCTTCTCGGTCACCAGGCCAATGCGGATCTGGGTATCGCGCCGGCGCATCTGTTGCAGGAACCAGGTATCCGACGATGTCACCGCCACCTGTTGGAACAGATTGCGCCGCTGAATAATCTCGGTCAGGCGGTTGCACAGAATGTTGAGCCGCTGGCGACTGTCTTTCTTGACCTCAAGCTGCAGGTGCTCAAGATCCGGAAATTCGTCCAGCAGATCTTCCAGCGACGGCACGCCCACCTTGCGGGGCCAGGGTGTGTTGTTGTGCCGGGCGTCCATGGCGGCCAGCTCGTCCGCAGTGTAATTGGCCACAGCGCCTTTCTGGCCAGTGGTGCGGTCCACGGTCAGGTCGTGAATGATCACCGGCTTGCCGTCTTTGGACAGCACCAGATCAAACTCGAAATGACGAATGCCGTGGCGATAGGCGTGGCTAAACCCCGCCAGGGTATTTTCCGGGGCTTCGCCCTTGGCCCCCCGGTGTCCGTACACAATCATTCTGTAGCTGATTCCTTCAAGCGTTGGTAAATGGCCTGGCGTTGCTTCCAGGTATCGTGGCACAGGCGAATATCTTCAAGGTACGCCGGTAATTCCCGCATCAGCAGGGCCTGGGGGCCGTCTACCAGCGCTTTCTCCGGTTTCGGGTGGAAATCCACCAGTACCATGTTGGCACCGGCAATGACGCCCTGAGCGGTGGCGTGCATGACATCGAGGATGCCATCGGGCGCCCGGTCGCGGCTGCCCACCGAGTGCGACGGGTCCACACACACCGGCATACGGGTCAGCCGCTTGACCGCAGGCACATGGGCAAAGTCCACCATGTTGCGGTGTGGCTGGCCGGCTTCGGTTTTCATGCCGCGCAGACAGAAGATCACATTGGCGTTCCCCTCGCTGGCCAGATATTCCGCCGCGTTCAGGGATTCGTTCAGGGTAATGCCGAACCCCCGCTTCAACAGCACCGGGTAGGTGCTCTGGCGGCCAATGGCCTTCAGCAGCTCGAAGTTCTGGGTGTTACGGGTGCCCACCTGCAGCATCACCCCGGTGGGCCGGCCGAGCTTTTCAAGGCAAGTGTCGATTTCCTCGATGTGGCTCTCGTGGGTAATCTCCATGGCGATCACCTTGATGCCATGCTTCCCGGCTTTCTCGAACACCCAGGGCAAGCACCCCTTGCCGTGGCCCTGGAACGAGTAGGGGTTGGTGCGCGGCTTGTAGGCGCCCATGCGGGTGCAGACCTCGCCGTTCTCTTCCAGTGCCTGCATCATCATTTCGACGTGCTCCGGCACATCCACGGCGCAGAGGCCAGCAAAGATGTTCAGGTTTGACTGACTGAACTCCACCCCGTTGTAGGTAAAGCCACTCTGGCGGCGATCATCGCGATGGCGACCCAGAATGCGGTAGTCATCGGATATGCGGATCGCCCGCTCCACCGCAGGCAGGGCCTCGATCTCTTCCTTGTCGAGGGACTTGGTATCGCCGAGCAGGTAGATTTCCGTCAGCCGCTGGGTGGCACCCTGAATCTCATGAACCCGCACGGTGACCCCGGGCAGGTGCTCCAGAAAGTGCAAGGTCTGCCGGTAGGCTTCGCTGTCCAGCGGGGTGTCGGGATGAAGAATGGCTAACATGATCGCTCCTTGTTCGGTGCTGTGGGGTCAGCTCGCGGCTTCGGCCCGGTGGCGTGCCTGCATGTATTCGCGGTGATTAAGATGGAGCAGATCCGCCATCCTGCGAATCAGGTGTTCTTCGTACTTGTCGATGCGGCCATCGGCAAAGGCCACCCGCCAGATGTTCTCCAGCAACGACTGCTTGGCGGGCTGATCCAGGTGTTCGTTGATCTGCCCGGTGAACTCGTAGAGCGAGGTGGCGTCGTCCGCGTGGCTGAGCGCATCCTGCAGGATGTCTTCCGCTTCTTCCCGGGTCACGTTGTGCACGTTCACCGCCAGATCGAGAATGGCTTGCAATTCCCGGTCGTCTTCGTTGTTGTCCACACGGGACAGCTGAACCATCAGGGCGGTGGCGGCGACGGCCAGTTGGTGCTGGTCCGGCGCTTCGCGGGTGTCACCCTCACTGGGGGCAAACAACTGCTTCAGGCGTTCGATCATGGTGTGGCAGATCCTCCTGTGTTTGCGAATGGGGTCAGGCAGCGGTCGCCAGCCTGCGCACCCGGCTCTCCAGCTCGATCTGGTCCGCGGCAAAGCGGCGGATGCCATCGGCCAGCTTTTCGGTGGCCATGGCGTCTTCATTGGATTCCCAGCGGAACAGGCGTTCATCCAGTGTGCCGGGCTTGTCCGGGCTGCTGGCCGTGGCCGGGTAGAGTTGGCGCTCAAGCGTACCGGTATCGTCCTTCAGTTCCTGCAACAGGGCAGGGCTGATGGTGAGGCGGTCACAACCCCCCAGCATCTCGATCTCACCTATGTTGCGGAAGCTGGCGCCCATCACCACGGTTTTATAACCGTTGGCCTTGTAGTAATTGTAGATGCGGGAAACCGACTGCACGCCGGGATCTTCTGCCGCCGGGTAGCTGTCACGGCCGCTGTTGGCCAGGTGCCAGTCCAGAATGCGGCCCACGAACGGGGAGATCAGGAATGCCCCGGCGTCGGCACAGGCGGCGGCCTGAATGAACGAGAACAGCAGCGTCAGATTGCAGCGAATGCCTTCTTTTTCCAGTTGCTCCGCGGCGCGGATGCCCTCCCAGGTGGAGGCAATCTTGATCAGCACCCGGCTGGTGTCCACGCCTTGCTGGTCATAAAGCGCAATCAGGCGGCGGGCACGGGCCAGGGTGGCGCCGGTATCGAACGACAGGCGGGCATCCACCTCGGTGGAGACCACGCCGGGAATCAGTTCCAGAATCTCACGACCGGCCAGCACCGCCAGGGCATCGGTGGCGTACGCCAGTTGCTCGGCATCCGACCCGCCCTGGCGGCTGGCCATGGCGACGGCCTTGTCCAGCATCGGCCGGTAGGCGTCAGACGCCGCCGCTTTTAACAGCAGCGACGGGTTGGTGGTGGCATCTTCCGGGCGCCATTGGGCAATGGCTTGCAGATCACCGGTATCGGCAACCACCGTGGTCATGGTTTTCAGTTGTTCAAGTTTGCTGGTCATTCGTCGTCCTGTCATCCCGCTGGATTCGTTATTGGAGCACCCGCTCCCTGGGTGTTGGCGCGCATCTCACGCAGAGTTTGCGGCAATTTCCCTACAATAACGGGCTGGTCTGACAGGAACAAGACAACAAAAGGTATAGATCCGATTAAGCCGGCGCTATTACCGGTTTTTCCGGCTCGTGGACGCGCGCCAGGGCTTCTTCGATCACTTCCAGCCCGGCCCCGGATTTGTGGGCATTCTCGCTGATGTGGCGGCGGAACTGACGCCCCCCGGGCTGGCCGTGGAACAACCCCAGCAGGTGACGTGACATGTGTGTAAGGAACACGCCCCGTTCCAGCTCACGCTGGATAAACGGCAGCGTTGCCCGCAATGCTTCATGGCGGCTCTGTACCGGCGCGGTCTGCCCGAAGAACTCGGGATCGACCCCCGCCAGCAACCAGGGGTTGTGGTACGCCTCCCGGCCCAGCATCACGCCGTCGGTGTGCTCCAGGTGCTGGTGACACTCCTCGAAGGTTTTGATGCCGCCGTTGATGATGATCTCCAGCTCCGGGTATTTCGCCTTCAGGCGATACACCCAGTCGTACTTCAGCGGCGGAATGTCGCGGTTTTCCTTGGGGCTCAGGCCCTCAAGGATCGCAATGCGGGCGTGAACAATAAACGTACGGCAACCGGCGGCGGCAACCTTCTCCACAAACTCGCACAGATCGTCCCAGGACTCCCGGCCATCAATCCCGATCCGGTGCTTGACCGTTACCGGCAGACCAGTGGCGTCAATCATCGCCCGCACGCCCTCGGCCACCTTGTCCGGATGCCCCATCAGGCAGGCACCGATCATGTTGTTCTGCACCCGATCGCTGGGGCAGCCCACATTCAGGTTCACCTCATCAAACCCATACTGCTCCGCCAACTTCGCACAATGCGCCAGCTCACCGGCATCACTGCCGCCCAGCTGCAACGCCAGCGGGTACTCCGCCTCGTTATGACGCAGAAAGCGGGCAGTATCGCCATGGATCAACGCACCGGTGGTCACCATTTCCGTGTACAGCAGCGTATTGCGGCTAAGCTGGCGTGCCAGGTAACGGTAGTGGGTGGTGGTCCAGTCCATCATGGGGGCGACGCAGAACTTCCGGGAAAGTTCTGTCACGGAACGACTCGCATCCGCAGCCGAATCTTCACGATGTTCGGCTTTACTCTCTGAAATCATTGGGTGTCCACTTCGGAAAACATTTACTTGGACGGTATTCTATCAGGAATAGAGGATGCGATTCCGTAGGGTTTTGGCGAAAAACTAGACAGATTGGGAGGTGGGGAACCCTTTTAGGATTTGCCACTACTCAGCGGAGTTTACAGACAAAGCTGACAGGGTCCATGAAACAGTGATTGCCTATAGCTCCCGGCAATGAGAACAGCTTCGGCGATTTTCGAAACTCAAAAAGACGGTAAAGATGAAACTGTTCTTGGAATTCTTCTGAAAACGAAACCTCGTTTCTCGAGGCGTAAAACGGTGTTTCTCTGGCGAACGCGGTGGTTTTTACTTCCAGAAAACGTTCTTTCCCCGAGATGTCATAAGACAGGATGTCATAACCCAGGCCATCCCCCTGTGATTGCGACACATGTTCGATGCGGTCCGCGAGTGCCTTTTTTCCCGCGGATCTGAGCCTGAATTCCTCGTACTCCATCACCAATAGCTCACCAGCCGCACCAAGAGCAGCGTTGCGGGCCTCTTGAGCGACGTAGTCGCGCTTTGAGGGTGACCTCTTTACGGCGTAAGCCGGGTGATTTTCTTTTACTTCGTTAGAGGGCGTTGGTGCATCGACCACAAGTTTAGAAAGCTCGATGCCGCTGGGCATAAAGGCGGGCTGCTCCACTGCAAATTGTGAAGCGCGATCGAACTCCGGGTGAGTATTGATCCACGCTTCGAGGTAATGTGCCAAGGCCTCTTGATAATTACCCCTTGGCTTGTACCCGGGAATCCAGAAACAGTTCAAATCGCGAAGAACGGCACTAATGTTCTGGTGCTTTAGCTCAACCGCGCCGTTGCTGCGTCCGTCCAGTTGCTCTAGAAGAGCCCTCCGATGCGCAGTTTTGTTGTAACTCTGCCCAGCTAGCTCCAGCGTTAGCATCTTCATGTAATCAGCGACCGTTAAGGCAATTTCTCGGTCGGTCCAATGCTGTCCAGTGGCCATGGGAGCTGATCTCTCATTTGTCTAAAATGGGGGAGCTGCAGGCATAGTGCCCCAGTATCCAATGCGTGGCAATTGTTCACTTTTCTGAACAATAGCGAGACTGTTGACGGGATGTACCGATATGATTTGGCTATGCTCCAATACAGCAAAACGCTACCCCAAAGCAGTTCAGTGAAGGGAAAAACGGGAATGCCATTGAATCCCTATAACCTCCGGGCCGAAGACTTCTTTGCTCAGTATCAGTCGCTGTCCTTCGAACAGGTCCACAATGACTGGGTTCCCCAACTGGACAACAAAACCGGACTGGCTCTCGATGTCGGTGCCGGCAGCGGACGGGATGCACTGGCTCTGGCTGAACGGGGCTGGGATGTGGTTGCGGTTGAACCGGCGGCTGAGCTTCGTAGGCTGGGTGAGTCGGCCACTGCTCACCGGAGTATCCAGTGGGTCGACGACTCGTTGCCCGACCTTACGCAGATTCGCAAGCTGAGTTATCGATTCGATCTGATTCTGGTGTCCGCGGTCTGGATGCACCTGCCGCCGACCATGCGAGACAGGGCATTCCGAATACTGACGGAATTGCTGGGGCCTTCCGGGTTGCTGGTCATAACTCTGCGGCACGGACCGGGGGATGGTGAGCGGGAGTTTCACGAGGTTTCGAAAGCCGAGCTGGACAGGCTTGCCCGTCAGCGGGCGGTAATGCCGGTTCCTGTACCGGAGATGCGGTGCACCGATCAGCTCAATCGCCCGGATGTGTGGTGGGAAACGGCGGTGTACAGATTGCCGGATGACGGCACCGGCGCACTTCCCACGCTTCGTCACATCATCGTTAATGACAACAAATCATCAACGTACAAATTGGGTCTTCTGCGCACGCTGGTGCGCATTGCGGACAGTGCTCCGGGACTTGTGCTCAAGCGGACGGATGATTGGGTGGAGCTACCACTTGGGGCTGTCGGGCTGTTCTGGTTGATGCTCTATCATCCGCTGGTGTTGCGCCATCGCTTGCGGCAAGCTCCGGGCTCAGGGGGTTATGGGTTTGCCGCAGAGGACTTTTACAGTCTTGAAAAGCTGACACCGCTGGATTTTCGCGTTGGTCTGTCGCTTGCGGCAGATCAGGCGCCGGTGGTTCTGCGGGCAATTCGGGTTGCTGCCGCCAATATTCTCAAGAACCCGGCCCGTTTCACGACCTGGCCGGGAAGCAATCGTTCAATCTTCGAGGGTGGCGCTGCCAGGTTTACCATCAGGAATGAGCCTGCACGCCTGGACCGTGAGACGCTCGCCAGGTTCGGTCAGTTCCGTGTGCCCGCTCTGCTTTGGGATACGTTAAGTCGCTACGCCTGCTGGATTGAGCCCGCCATCGTCAATGAATGGATCAATCTGATGGGCAGCTGGGAAGTGCGCTACTCCACAGACAGTTATCATCAGGCGTTGCGGTGGGTGGAAGGTCGCCGGGACACGTCTGGGGTCCGTAAGCTCGTGGATCAGCAGTTAGCGAGAGGGCAGGTCGAGTGTGTCTGGACGGCCCGGAATCTGGCAAAGATCGGCTATGACATCGATCACTGCTTTCCGTGGTCGCGCTGGAGCAACAACGACCTCTGGAATTTGTTGCCGGCAACTCATCGCGCCAATGCGGCCAAATCCGAAAAGCTCCCTTCAGACTCACTGCTCAAGCAAGCGCGGCCGCGGATTATCGAGTGGTGGGAGCAGGCGATCATCGGAACCGATCGCGAACCTCAATTCTTCTCCGAGGCAGAAGCGGCTTTGCCATTGCTGAATGACAAGCGCACTGTTGAAGGCGTTTTCGAAAGTATGCTGCAGCAACGATTGCGATTGAAGACCAATCTTCAACTGGCCGAATGGCTTGGCATCTGACCATTATCCCGCCGCCAGACCTGCGGCGCCTTCCCCGTCCAACTCTTGAACGCCCGCGTGAAATTCGCGGGGTCTGCATAACCCAGCAGTTCACTAATGCTCTGAACCTCCAGGTCGGAGCTGGCCAGCAGGTGGCAGCTGTCGCGGCGGCGCACGTCGTCCAGAATCTGTTTGTAGCTCAGGCCCTGTTCATGCAGCCGCCGCCGCAGGGTTCTGGGTGTCAGGCACAGCTTGTTGGCAAGTTGCTCCGGGGTGGGGTAGCCGTGCTGGTCCAGCACCAGGTGCGCGCGGATCTGGCGGGCGATGTCGTTGTCGGTTTCGGTCAGTGCGCTTTCCCGCTCACACTGGGCCAGCGCCTGGGCCAGGCCTTCGGGGTTGGCGGTGGGCAGGGGCTCGTCCAGCCATGCGGCATCGCCGCCCAGGAGCACTCCGGCACTGGGCATGTTGAAGCGTACCCCCGGCACCTGCTGCTGGCGGCGCTGGTATCCCGGCGGCTCGGGCCCCCGCAGCCAGATTTCCCGTTCACTGGGCTGCATCGGCTGC
Source organism: Marinobacter sp. (assembly GCA_017643965.1). Lineage (GTDB taxonomy): Bacteria > Pseudomonadota > Gammaproteobacteria > Pseudomonadales > Oleiphilaceae > Marinobacter. The sequence continues at coordinate 390 of JAEPMM010000032.1, read as the reverse complement.
ACAAACTCCATGCCCCGAACAATGCTGGTCAGGATCGAGCTGAACATCAGTTCCCGCAGCGGCTCGGGCAGGGGTACTTCCGGTTCGATCTCAAAGAACAGGTTGGTTTCGGTCTCTCGCACAGTCATCAGCACGCCACGCCCCCGCAGGTTCCAGAACCGCTCCAGAATCGCGATGGCTTTCCGCGGTGTGGGGGCGCACATCAGGGCGTAGCCCAGGCTGCCGTGGGCGGTCAGCGGCAGGCGCATTCCGCTGTCGAATCCCAGCGCGGTATCGCCAATGGCGGCGTGTACCGAGGCGAATACCTGCAGGGTCTGCAGATAGGAAATGCGGCCCGCCGGGTCGTCCAGGGCGCCGGGGGGCAGGCCGGCCTGCTGCAGTATGTCAGCG
>JAEPMM010000152.1 GCA_017643965.1 Marinobacter sp. | reverse complement strand
CTCGCCAGCCAGCTGGAAGACTGGCAGCAGGACGGCCGCGATGTCAGCTTCCTGGTCGGCGGGCCGGACGGTCTGGCAGACCCCTGCCGACAGCGTGCCGATCAGCTCTGGTCGTTATCAGCCCTGACATTGCCCCATCCGCTGGTGAGGATCCTGTTGGCCGAGCAGTTGTACCGGGCCTGGTCAATCACCCGTAACCATCCGTACCATCGGGCTTAGGACGCATCATGCCCTGGGGAGAGTTCAAAGACGTTGCCGCGGAACGCCGGCTGTTTCAGCGGCGCACCACTGTCATGCTGGGCGTTGTCCTGTTCATGCTCGGCATCCTTGTTGCTCGCATGTACCAGTTGCAGATTGTCGAGCACGATATCTACACCACGCTCTCCGACAAGAACCGGGTCCAGGTGCAATCCGTGGCGCCGCCCCGTGGCCTGGTCTACGACCGCAATGAAGAACTGCTGGCCGAGAACCGCCCGGTGTTCGGTGTCACCCTGGTGCCGGAACGAGTCGATGGCATGGAAAATACCCTGGGCAAGCTTGCCTCCATTCTTTCGATTTCCGAGGAAGACATGGAGCGCTTCCAGCGCCGTTTGCGAGAGCCCCGGAGACCGTTCCAGCCTCTACCACTGAGATACGACCTCAACGAACAGGAAATCGCCAGTCTGGCGGTGCATCGCCATGAGCTGCCGGGGGTGGAAGTGTCGGCGGAGCTGGTCCGCTACTACCCCCACAGCGAGCTGACCGCCCACGCGCTGGGCTTCGTGGGGCGGATCAATCGTGACGAGCTGCAGCGGATCGACCCCATCAACTACGCCGGTACCAACTACATCGGCAAATCCGGTATTGAACGCTTTTACGAGGCACTGCTGCACGGTCAGGTGGGTTATCAGCACGTGGAGACCAACGCCCGTGGCCGAACCCTGCGAGTGCTGGAGCGCCAGAACCCGGTTCCGGGAGAGGACATCCAGCTGCACCTGGATCTGCGGCTCCAGCGCCTGGCCCACGAGTTGCTCGACGGTAGCCGTGGTGCCATTGTGGCGGTGGAGCCGGACACCGGCGGTCTGCTGGCCCTGGCCAGTGTGCCCGGATTCGACGCCAACCAGTTCGTGACCGGCATCAGTGTGGATAATTATCGGGCCCTCAGTGAAGACCTCGACAAGCCCCTGTTCAACCGGGCGCTCCGTGGCCAGTATCCGCCCGGGTCCACGCTCAAACCCATGCTGGCGGTCGCCGCGCTGGACAGCGGTGCCACCACCCGCGACCGGACCATCTGGGATCCTGGCTACTTTCAGCTGCAATCTGGCGGGCGCCGTTATCGGGACTGGAAACGCAGCGGTCATGGCTGGGTTGATCTGACCGATGCGGTGGCCGAGTCCTGCGACATCTACTTCTACGAGATTGCGGTGGAGATGGGCGTAGACACCATGTACGAGTACCTTGCCCAGTTCGGTTTCGGGGAAGACGCCACCCTGGATGTTTCCGGCGCCCTCAGCGGGCTGCTGCCGTCCCGGGACTGGAAGCGGGCGGTGCGCAACGAACCCTGGTACCCGGGTGATTCCGTCAACATGGGGATTGGTCAGGGCTTCATGCTGGCCACGCCGTTGCAGCTGGCCACCGCGACCTCGCTGATTGCCAATCGTGGGCGCTGGGTTGAACCGCGACTGCTCAAAGATATCAGGGGCGATCGCTCGGCGGAGGAATTCCTGCCGCCACCGGATCACGATCCGCTGATTCTGAAGAACCCAGACGACTGGGAGTTCGTTGTCGATTCCATGGCGGAAGTCATGCATGGCACCAAGGGCACCGCCCGCGGCGCCGCCCGCGGCGCACCTTACCGGATGGCCGGAAAAACCGGCACGGCGCAGGTCTTCAGCCTGGCGGAAGACGAAGAATACGAGGAAGAAGAGGTGCGTGAACGCCTGCGCGACCATGCGCTGTTCGTCGGATTTGCGCCGCTTGATGACCCGCAGATCGCCGTTGCCATTATCGTTGAGAATGGCGGCAGTGGCAGCGGCACGGCTGCCCCGGTGGGGCGGGCACTGTTTGATGCATGGTTACTGGGCTTTCCTGATGAAGGTGAGGCTCTGGTAACCGGTTCCGCGACGGAGGGGGCACACTGATGCTGGGCAAAGCACTGGGGCAACCGGCACATCACCCGTTATCGCGGCCGCGAAGTCTGTGGTCGGCGTTTCATATCGACCCGATTCTGCTGGGGCTTTTGCTGCTTCTGATCGGTGGTGGCCTGTTTATTCTCTACAGCGGCGCCGACCGCAACATCGAAGTGGTGAAGGCCCAGGGGATCCGTATGGCGGTGGCTCTGGTGGTGATGATGGTGTTCGCCCAGCTGGACCCGGCGGTATTCCGGCGCTGGGCGCCCTGGCTCTACCTGGCCGGCGTTGCCGCGCTGGTCGCGGTGTTGCTGGTGGGTGTGGGTGCCAAGGGCGCGCAACGCTGGCTGGCGATTCCGGGGCTGCCGCGCTTTCAGCCCTCGGAGCTGATGAAGCTGGCGGTGCCCATGATGACCGCCTGGTACCTCTCCCGTCATTTCCTGCCTCCGCGCCTCTCCCGCGTTGCCGTGGCGCTGGCTATCGTGCTGGTGCCCATGGCCATGATCATCATGCAGCCGGATCTGGGCACGTCGTTACTGGTCGGCGCCGCAGGTCTGTTCGTGGTGTTCTTTGGCGGTATGAGCTGGCGCCTGATCGGGGCGTTCGTGGCCATGGTCTCGGTCGCGGCGCCGCTGATGTGGTTTTTCGTGATGCGCGATTACCAGAAACAACGGGTGTTGACGCTGCTGGATCCGCAAAGTGATCCACTGGGTGCCGGCTGGAACATCATTCAGTCCAAAACCGCCATCGGGTCTGGTGGGGTGGATGGCAAGGGCTGGTTGCAGGGCACCCAGTCTCACCTGGAGTTCCTGCCGGAGAGTCACACCGACTTTATCGTCGCCGTGCTCGCCGAGGAATTCGGCTTTATCGGCATTCTGGCGCTGTTGACCCTGTACCTCCTGATCATCCTGCGCTGTCTGTACATCTCCGCCACCGCCCAGGATTCTTTCAGTCGCCTGCTTGCCGGCGCCCTGACCATGACGTTTTTCATCTACATTTTCGTGAATGTGGGCATGGTGAGCGGGTTACTACCGGTAGTAGGGGTGCCGCTGCCTCTGATCAGCTACGGGGGCACCTCCGGGGTCACGCTGATGGCGGCCTTCGGCGTGTTGATGTCGATTCACACGCACCGGCGCATGATCAGTGCCTGACCATGGACGGTGGGTAATGGTTACCCTCCCGGGCTCCATGGTAATGTAGCCGCGGCGGCGAACCGGCAGGCGTGCAGGCCCGCTGGAACGGCCTTAACGATCCGCCACCACTTCACGGGAAAGTCATGATAGCTGTTTTAACTCCGGGTTTTCGTCGTCCGCGCCTGTGGATGCTTGCCGCTATGCTTCTGGTTGCGCCTCAGGCGCAGGCCAGCGGTTATGAGGCCACGCCTGACGGGCGTGCGTTGATTGATGAAATGGTCACGAAGTACGGCTTCGATGGGGATCGGGTGGCGTCGTTGCTGGCCGAGGCCGAGCGCGTTGACAAAATTCTGGAATCCATCAGTCGTCCGGCGGAACGCACCCTGACCTGGGCCCAGTACCGGAAGATCTTCATCAAACCCGCACGTATCGAGCAGGGCCTGGCGTTTCTGCGGGAGCATGACGACGCCTTTGGCCGGGCAGAGGCGGAATTTGGCGTTCCGGCCACCATCATCGCGGCCATTATTGGCGTGGAAACCTGGTATGGAAACTATCTGGGTAATTACCGGGTGCTGGACGCGCTGGCGACCCTCTCGTTTGATTACCCGCCCCGCAGCCGGTTCTTTCGCAGTGAGCTGGTGCAATACCTGTTGATGACGCGGGAGCAGCGCTTCGATCCGCTGCAGGTGAAAGGCTCTTACGCCGGCGCCATGGGCTACGGTCAGTTTATCTCCAGCAGCTATCGCCATTACGCCATAGATTTTGACGACGACGGCATCGCCGACCTGCTGACCAACCCGGTGGATGCCATAGGTAGCGTGGCCAATTACTTCAGTGCCCACCATTGGCGCAAGGGCGAACCGGTTGCCGAACCTGTTGATGCAAGGCTTGCCGCCGACTCACCCCTGCTGACCCGGGAACTGAAGCCCCGTCTGACGGTCAGTGACTATCGGAGCGCGGGGCTGGCGCCGGAAGTGGCGGTGGCGGATGATGCCGCGGCCAGGGCAATTCTGCTGGAAGGCCCGGATGGCGAAGAGCTCTGGCTGACGTACCACAACTTTTACGTGATAACCCGCTACAATCACAGTCACCTGTACGCAATGGCCGTGTTCGAGCTGGCCGCTGAGCTTGCCCGGGGACTGGCCGCGGATAATGAAAAAAACAGCACGACAAAGGAATCCTGACCGGTGGTAATCAAGTGTCCAGTATTGATGATGTGGGTGGCCACGTCAGCGCTGATTCTGTCCGGATGCGCATCGTCTCCCGCGACGGAGAAAGACCATTCTTCAAGATACACCCTGAGTCAGGACCGCGCGCCGGACGGCAATTTCGATGCCTCCGGGCTGGTGGACGCGAAACCGAGATACGAGGCGCCGCGATCGGCCGGCAACAAATCGCCTTACACCGTCTGGGGCAAACAGTACTCGGTCGTTGGCAGTAACGATGGCTATGTCCAGCGGGGCATTGCCAGCTGGTACGGGGAAAAGTTCCACGGCCACAAAACGTCCAATGGCGAAGTGTTTGACATGTACACCATGACCGCCGCCCACAAGAGCCTGCGGATCCCCAGCTACGCACGGGTGACCAATCTGGACAACGGCCGCTCGGTGGTGGTTCGGGTCAACGACCGTGGTCCCTTTCACGGTGACCGGTTGATCGACCTGTCCTACGCCGCTGCCAAGAAGCTGGGGTATCAGAGCAAGGGCACTGCCCGGGTGGAAGTTGCTGCCATTACGGTGGCGAAAGACGGTACCATGACACTCGCCGGCCAGCCATTCCCGGGGGGCGGTGACCCGGTCCCGGTCGAACGGGTGGCAGAGCAGCCGGCGCCTGATGGCAGTCGCTCGGCGATGTTCGTTCAGCTTGGCTCCTTCAGCAGCCGCAGCCCGGCGGAAAGTCTGCTGGGCAAAGCCCGCGATGCCATTGCGGACCCCATGCGGGTCCGCGAAGTGGACACCGCGTCCGGACGGTTCCACCGCGTTCAGGTTGGCCCGTTCAGCAATCCGGATGACGCACGAAAAGCCCAGACGAGGCTTGAAAACCGGGGATTCGGCCAGACCATACTGCTGACCGATTCCCACTAAAAAAGCAATTACACCCTTAACGACGAATGAATGGACCCATGGCGATAAATCCTGTTTTCCGCGTACTCATTGCAGCCCTGCTTCTGGTGTTGATGCCTTTCGGGCAGGCGAACGCCCAATCGGTGTTGATCCCGTCCCCGCCCCAGGTGGCCGCCAGTTCCTACATCCTCATGGACCCGCTGAGCGGCAAGATCCTGATGGATGAGAACAGCAACGAGCGTCTGCCCCCGGCGAGCCTGACCAAAATGATGACCGCGTACATCGTTGAGCGCGAGCTGGACGAGGGCCGCATTTCCATGTCGGACATGGTGCCCATCAGCGTGAACGCCTGGCGCACGGAAGGCTCGCGGACGTTCGTGCAGGAAGGCACGGAAGTGTCGGTGGAGGATCTGCTCAAAGGTGTGATCATCCAGTCCGGCAACGACGCCTCGGTGGCGCTGGCCGAGTTCGTGGCCGGCAGCGAGGGCGCTTTTGTCGACATCATGAACCAGCAGGCCCAGTTGCTGGGTATGCGGGATACCCGTTTTGAGAACGCCACCGGTCTGCCTTCGCCGGATCACTTCTCCACGGCACACGACCTGGCGTTGCTGGCCAAGGCGATCATCAACGATTACCCGGAAAACTACCCGTTGTACGCCGTGAAGCACTTCACCTACAACAACATCCGCCAGCCCAACCGCAACAGTCTGTTGTGGCGTGACGACAGCGTTGACGGTCTGAAAACAGGCCACACGGAAGAAGCGGGTTACTGCCTGGTGGCGTCCGCCGAGCGCAACAACACCCGCCTGATTGCCGTGGTCATGGGCACCGACAGCACCGGTGCGCGGGCGCAGGAAGTCCAGAAGATGCTCAACTACGGGTTCCGCTATTACCAGAGTGAAACCCTGTTCAGTGCTGGTCAGGAGCTGATCGAGGCCCGTATCTGGGGTGGTCGTGATGACCAACTGTCGGTTGGCGTGACCGAGAACGTCAATGTCACCATTCCCCGTGGCTCCCGCGATTCCCTGGAATCGACCGTGGATCTGGATTCGGTCATCAAGGCCCCGATCAAAGTGGGTGATGAGCTGGGCCGCGTACAGGTCAAGTTGGGAGACGAGGTGATTGTGGACCAGCCGGTGCTGGCCCTGACCGACGTGCCCGAAGGTGGTCTGTTCAAGCGATTGTGGGATGCCATCAAGCTGTTCTTTATCCAGTTGTTCTAATCAAGGCCTGAGAGGCTTCAGGAGTCCGCCGGTATGAGTGAGCCGAAAGCACCAAAAATCGAGTTTCCCTGTGACTACGTGATCAAGGTCATCGGCAATGCTGCGCCGGATTTCACGGACTTCGTCGTCGAAGTGGTGGAACAGCACGCGCCGGGCATCACCGAGGCGGACGTTTCGGTGAACAGCAGCAGTGGCGGGCGGTTCTCCTCGGTGCAGCTGAAGATCGTTGCTACCGGCGAGGAGCAGCTCAAAGCGTTGTTCGAAGAGCTGAAAGCCAGTGGCCGGGTCCATATGGTGCTGTGATCCGATGCCACAACTGATTGTCCGCTCCCTGGGTGAACAGCCGTATCTGGAAACCTGGGATGCCATGAAGGCCTTCACCGCCGATCGCGACGAGGCGACGGCGGATGAAATCTGGTGCCTGGAACACCCGCGGGTATACACCCAGGGCCAGGCCGGCAAGGCTGAGCACATTCTGGCACCGGGTGACATTCCGGTGATCCAGGTGGATCGCGGCGGCCAGGTGACCTATCACGGGCCGGGCCAATTGGTGATCTATCTGCTGATCAATCTGCCGCGGCTGAAGTTCGGGGTGCGGACCCTGGTGGATGAGATTGAGCAGGCCATCGTGCGGGTTCTGGCGGAGGTGGGCATTCAGGCGGCGCCCCGGCCGGATGCGCCAGGTGTCTACGTCGACGGGGCCAAGATCGCATCGTTGGGGTTGCGGGTTCGTCGCGGTTGTTCCTTTCATGGCCTGGCGCTGAATGTGGCCATGGATATGGAGCCTTTTCGCCGCATCAACCCCTGTGGTTTTGCCGGCATGCCCATGTGTCAGGTGCGTGATTTTGTGCCCGGCGCCACCGTGGCGGACTTTGCCACCCGACTGGCGGACGAACTGATGGCCGGACTGGGGCACGATCAGGTGGAACGCCGCCACGGCTGGTAGCCG
>JAEPMM010000111.1 GCA_017643965.1 Marinobacter sp. | reverse complement strand
GGCGAGGAACTCCGGCGCAGGCAGTGGCGTACCGTTGATCAGGGCCAGGAAGACAACCGCGATGACGTGCTGGTGCTGGCCGATGTCACCGACTTTGAAGTCCGCTTCCTTGATAGCGAACGCAGATGGAGCGATGGCTGGCCGACAGAAGAGGCCATGGCCAATCTTACCCAGGGTGCGCGCCCTGACATCCCGATGCCGGTCGGGATCGAAGTGACACTTGAACATGAGCGGTTCGGGGAAATGGTGCGCACCTTTGCGATCCCTGATTTTGACAGCAGCGTCGCTCAGGGCATGGTGAATGCCGCCAACGCAGCCGGTGCCGAGACGGACACGGATGAACAGGAAGAGGACGAAGGCCAGCCAGCAGAAGGGGTCACGCAATGATTCGACAGGCGGCCTTCTTCAAGCGTCAGCAGGGTGTGGCGCTGATCATGGTATTGCTGGCCATGGCACTGGTCGTGATGCTGGCCACGGGTATGACCCAGCAACAGAGCGTTCGGGTGTTCCGTGCCGGCCACTATCTGGCACAGCAGCAGGGCCAGAGTGTCGCGCTGGGTGCCGAGGCGTTCGCACGGCAGATTCTGGTTCGGGATTATGAAGCGGACAAAGAAGAGAATGTCATGGTAGACAGTCTGGACGAGTTCTGGGCCGCCAACGCCGCCATCCTTCCGCTGGACGACAACGGCGTTGCCGAGGTGCAGATTGACGACCTCGGCGGACGAATCAACCTCAACGATCTGGTCTCTTCCAACGGTCAGGTAGACCCGTTGACCCGGGATCGGCTGACCCGATTGCTGGTCGCACTGAATATTTCCGAACTGTCGGTGGATACGTTGATCGACTGGATCGATCCGAACGATCAAACCATCAGCGCCTTTGGTGCCGAAGACGGCCAGTACCTGATGGCAGAGCCGGCGTTCCGTGCCGCGAACCAGCCTTTTGTCAGTGTGTCCGAATTACGGTTGCTGGAAGGCATGACAGAAGAAATCTACCGGCAGCTCCGGCCCCACGTGACAACACTGCCGGTGAGTGGGCTCGGCATCAATGTAAACACCGCATCCGCCCCGGTTATCCGCTCTCTGCATGAAGAGCTGACACTGGCTCAGGCAGAGTCTATTCTTGAAAAAAGAAAGGAAGAGCGGTTCGAAAACATTCAGGATTTTCTGGCGTTACCCGAGTTCTCCGGTCTCGGCCTCAAAGCCAATGGGCTGGGATTGCAAACCCGGTTTTTTGAAGTCGTTTCACGAATTACCTACGATGATCGCGTGGCGAACCTGGTCAGTACGGTTTTCCGGAATTCCGAAGGGGAAGTGCAAACGGTTCACAGAGATACCGGACAGAAGAACCGCATCACCAAAGAGCCTTTCACCATCTCAGAAGGATAGACATGTCTTACCGACTTTATGTCAGGCCACTGCCGCCCTTCGCGGATCCGGACCAAAGCCCGGACGCGCAGCTGTATAACTGGGTCCTGCACGATGCCAGTGGTGACTCCCAGGCCCGTGGCACGGGCGATACCCGCTCGGTGATCGAGCAGACCCTGAGTCAGAACGACCTCGACAACGTGTTGCTGAACGGCCTGATCCCGGGAGACGAGGCGTTGTTTTGCCTGGCAGACATTCCCGCCAAGCAGGCGCGTTTCATCCAGCAGGCGTTGCCCTACGCTGTGGAAGAGCAGATTGCTCAGGACATTGACAGCGTTCACCTGGCACTCGGCGGCCATGGTGATAACGGCTATCGGGTAGCGGCAATTGATCGCGCGAGAATGTCGGGCTGGGTAAACCTGTTCAGTGGCTGGGATCATTCCCGTCTTTATGCGATCTATCCCGACGCGGCGCTGCTGCCGGTCACCGGGGGCGGCTGGTCAATCTGCCTGGATGGCGACAACGCCATGCTGATCAGTGATCGTGGGGAATGGTTGAGCATTCAGTCGCGGAATCTCGGCATGTTCGGCCACACTCTGGCGATGCCACCCGCCGAAGACGTGGTGGCGGAAGTACCGGTCACCATCTACGGCACCGAGGTCGAGCTCGAACAACAGCAATCGGCGATCAGTGAACTGCGGAGCGCCGGGCGCCTGACGGTCCGGCTCGAAACCATTGAACTCATGCCTCTGGAATTACTGGCGCACGCCCATCACCATCACCTCTCCCAGCCGATCAATCTGTGCCAGGGCAACTACGGGATGAAGAGTGGCAAGTCCAGTCCATTGCTGGCGTGGAAACCCCTGATTGCGGTGGCGTCGGTGTGGTTCGTGATTCAGCTAGGGGTTGAGATCGGCCTGGGTTATTACCATCAGCAACATGCCGATGAGACCCGTGAACAGGCCATGGCCATCTACCGTAATGCGTTCCCCGATGACGCCCGTACCCATGCGGGTAACGTGCGTCGGGTGATCGAGGGGCAATTGCGCACTATCGGTTCTGGTGGACCCAGCGCGGACTTTGTCACGCTGATGAAATACACCGGAGATCAGTACACCAGAGTGCCACAGAATCAGTCACTCACATTCAACTCCATCAATTACAGCCGCTCCCGTGGTGAGCTGGTAGTGGATCTGCGTGCCGACAGTTACGATCGCATGAGTGCTCTGCGCAGCGGACTGTCGAAGCAGGGGCTGGAGGCACAGATCGGCTCGGTGGTGAATGAATCCAGCGGTGCCCGCGGGCGCCTGACAGTCTCGGGGGGCTGATTTTATGATTGCCAAACTGAAAGAGCAGCCTGCCGTCGAAAAACTGATTGCGCAGTACGATCAATTGCCACGCCGGGATCAGCAGGCCCTGACGGTACTGGCCATTGCCGTATTTCTCGGCGTGCTGTACTTCGGCATCTGGCGCCCGGTGGCAGGCTTCCATGATCAGGCACTGAGTGCGCGGGAGAATGCGGAGGAGTTGCTGGCCTGGATGCAGGCCAGCGAGCCTGCCCTGGATCGCCTGTCGGCCAGCGAAGGCAGCAGCAGCCCTGCAGCCAACGCACCCGAGGATGGCCGAGCACTGATGGCCCTGGTTACCCGCAGCGCCGGGGAGTCAGGGTTGTCCCTGCAGCGATTCGAACCCAGCGGTTCCGACGCGATAAGGGTATGGCTTGAAGATGTCCCGTTTGCCGAGGTGGCGGCGTGGCTGGAGGGCCTCAACAACGATCATGGTGTGGTGATCGATCAGGCGGCGATGGATAAACAGGATGAGCCGGGGATCGTGTCGGTTCGGCTGACCCTGACAATCTGACCGGTGAATCCGGCCGAGCAGGGCAGTCCAAGGTGAGTTAACAGGAGCAAACCGGATGAGTGATAATAAAGACAACAACAAGAAATCAGAGCCCGTGGTCGTCCGTCTTGACGAAGACGCCCGAAATGAAGCGCGCTCCATTCTGTTTCATGCCTATCTCCACGAACCGACGTTCCAGTACCTGTTCGATCATCGCCGCGCTGGCTACGAGCAGCGGGTGAGGGCAACCATTCGCGAGCTCGTCGACCTGTACATTGACCTCAACCAGGAATCGGTCGGCGTGATGGTTGATGACACGCTGGTAGCCGTGGCGTTTATCGGTGAACCGGAACTGCGGCTGAACCTTGCTGATCAGATCAGCTGGCGCATCCGTATGGTATTGACGGCCGGATTCGCCAGCACTCGCCGGTATCTGGATTATCACGAAAAGATCAAGCAGTTGTTACCACAGCCATTGGCGCACCAGTTGCCGTTGATGGGGGTAAACCCGAAGTATCAGAACCTCGGTTATGGTCGCTTGCTGCTCTCCACCGTGGAGCGTCTGTGCGCGGAGAATCCCCGCGGCAGTGGTCTGGTTCTGGATACCGGTAACAGTCGGTACCTGCCGTTTTATGAGTCCGAGGGATTCCGCAGCCTGGGCAAGATCCGGCTTGGAGATTTCGAGGACCACGTGTTGTTCCGGGAAGTGACGCCGGCTGAACGCAAGGCCGCACCCGGTTGAAGTCATCACTTGTTTTATTCAGGAGACGCTGTGTCTGACCACCAGGATTACGATCTGATCATCATCGGTGCCGGTTCCGGAGGCGTTCGGCTTGCCCGGATGTCTGCCCAGCGGGGCGCACGGGTAGCCGTTGTGGAATCCCGGTACCTTGGCGGTACCTGCGTCAACGTCGGTTGCGTACCCAAAAAGCTGTTCGTTTATGGTGCCCATGTCAGCGAGGATCTGGAGGATGCCGCAGGTTACGGCTGGTCGCTCCCCCGTGATCAGGTGAAGTTCGACTGGCCGACCTTGGTTGCCAACAAGAATACCGAGATCGAGCGGCTCAACGGCATCTACGGCCGGATGCTGGAAAATGCCGGGGTAACCGTGATTCATGGCACCGCAACCCTGGTCGATGCCAACACCGTTGTGGTCGGCGATGACCGTTACACCGCCAGGCACATTACGGTCGCCACGGGCAGTTGGCCGGTAATCCCGGAGGTACCGGGGAAAGAGTGCATCCTTACCTCCAACGAGATGTTCTATCTGCCGCAACTGCCCCGGGAAGCGGTGGTCTGGGGCGGTGGTTACATTGCGGTGGAGTTTGCCGGCATTCTGGCTGGCCTGGGCGTGCAGACCACGCTGCTGTACAGGGGCGACATGTTCCTTCGCGGCTTTGACGACGATATTCGCGAATTCACCGCGCAGGAAATGCGCAAGAAAGGCGTGGACCTGCGGTTTGGCGTGACCATCGAGGCGGTGGAGAGTGATGGCGCTCATTACGATGTCACCCTGAACGATGGCAGCCGGTTGAAAACCGGGCTCGTCATGGCAGCCACCGGACGCCGTGCGCTGATTGATGGGCTGGGGCTGGAGCAGCTGGGTGTGCAGATCAGCGAATCCGGGCACGTGGTGGTGGATGACCATTTTCAGACAGCGGTGCCTTCCATCACCGCGTTGGGGGATGTTATTGGCACACCGCAGCTGACCCCGGTGGCGCTCGCTCAGGGTATGGTTCTGTCCCGCCGTCTGTTCGGCGACGGCATCGGTGACATGGATTACCGCTGTATTCCTACTGCGGTGTTCTGCCAGCCCAATATCGGGACCGTTGGCCTGACTGAGGCCGAGGCGAGGAAAGCGGGTCACCAGGTCAGTATCTACCGCTCCGAATTCCGGCCCATGAAACACACTCTCAGTGGTCGCGATGAACGCTGCCTGATGAAACTGGTGGTGGATGCAGAAAGCGACCGCGTTCTTGGTGCCCACATGGTGGGACCGGACGCCGGCGAAATCACGCAGGGTCTGGCCGTGGCGCTGAAGGCAGGTGCCACCAAGGCGCAGTTTGACAGCACATTAGGCATTCATCCCACCTCTGCGGAAGAGTTCGTCACTATGCGTGAGCCGGTCGCCTGACCGGCCTCGGCCGCCGAATCAGAGTTTGATCCAGCGGCTGAGCACCTCCCGCAAACACTCTTTACGCACGGGTTTGGCGAGGTAATCGTTCATCCCGGCGTCGTGGCAGCTGGCCTCGGTGCCGGGCAGGGCGTCGGCGGTCAAGGCAATGATGGGTGTTCCACCCTGACCGTTACTCTGTTCCCATTCCCGAATGCACCGCGTGGTTTCGTAACCGTCCATTACCGGCATCTGGCAATCCATCAGAATGACGTCGTAACCTGCATGATTGGTGCGCACCAGATCCAGTGCCTCCTTGCCGTTGTTGGCCGCGTCGGTTTCGAAGCCCAGGCGGGTAAGAAGAGCCGTCGCGACACGTTGGTTGACCGGGTTGTCCTCCACCACCAATGCTCTGGATGTCGCTCCTTCATTTACCGGGCCGGCATTCTCCCGTGGCACCGGTCGAATGGCGGGCGCGGTGTTGCTGAGTTCGAAGGGCAATTCAAAACGGAACGATGAGCCTTTGCCTGGATCGGTTTCGACCTGCACATGGCCACCCATCAGTTCCACCAGACGCTGAACCAGAGACAATCCCATACCGGTGCCGTCGTGCCCCCGATTGTCGCCGCTGTCCAGCTGTTCGAAGGAATTGAAAATATCGCTCAGTCGCTCCACCGGAATGCCGGACCCGGAATCGCTGACCGAACAGTTCAGCACCATGCAGTTATCTTCCAGTGCAAACCAACCGGCCTGGATGTTGATGTACCCCGCGCCGGTGAATTTGATAGCGTTGTCGATCAGGCCCGCGAGGATCTGTCGCAGCCGGGGCGCGTCACCCACCACGAAGGGTTTTTCCGGCCACTCACCGAAGAACGCCAGCGTCAGCGCCAGGCCCTGCTGCTCGGCCATCAGCTTGTAACTGGCGGTGCAATTGGTGATGAGCTGGCGAAGGTCGAATTCCCGGTTATCAAGCGGCAGGTGGCCACGATCAATGCGCGAGTAATCCAGAATGTCACTGATGACGGTGAGGAGGTCCTCCGTGGATTGCCGGGCGGTCTGCAGGTAGTCAATCTGCCGCGGTGTCAGGGGTTCCTCATTGACCAGTTCGATCATCCCGAGTACGCCGTTAAGTGGGGTGCGCAATTCGTGACTCATGGCGGCCAGAAATTCCGACTTTGCCTGGTTTGCCGCTTCAGCCCGGGTTCGCGCTTTCTCTGATGCGGCGAGCGTCTGTGCCCGGGACTCCTTGAGATTGTTGAGATGCTTTGCCAGGGCATTCAGGTTTTCCTCGAGCTCCCGGATTTCGAGGGTGTTGTGATTCTTGCTCACTTCCACCGGGTCGTAGTTACGGTCGATCAGCAGCTTTACCCGGGTGGAAAGGCCGCGGATCGGCGAGAGGATGCCCGACAGCGTCTGATTGACGATCAACATGGTAAACAGCAGCAGGGCAAGGCCCACCGCCAGCGATGTCCACAGAATGTCGCTGCGTCGGGCAGCCAGATGCTCTTTACTCACGCCCACCTGAACGGTGCCGACCCGAAGCGCACCGCCGCCGAATCCGTAATCCGGTTCAAACCACTCGGTTTGCCTGCTCGCGCCCAGATCCAGTGGTTGTTGAAGAATCTCGGATTCGAAGATATCGAAGGTGTCGTCGCTGGTAATTGCCTGGCCGGGCGTGCTGGTCACGAATCCGACTTCATCGCCCATCACATCAGACACCCGGATCCATTGTGCGCGGCTGCGCCGCAAGGATTGCGACAGGATCTGCTCCAATGCGACCGAGTTCCCGGACACCACAGCGTACTCCACCGCCGGAGCGAGACTGTCCGCGAGCATCTGGCTGCTGTCAGCGAGATCCTTGCGGGCATCCTCCAGGCGGGCGGAAGTGAAAAACACCATCAGCACAACGAACATCACGATAGCGGGCAAGGCGCCCAGCAGCATGAGCTTTCTGACCAGTGGGGTTGATTTACTCATGAGCTCCCTCCTGTGGATTGGAGAGCCGGGACTCAATGCTGGCACGCAATTCTTCCCGCGATGGCAGCGGGATGTTCAGGGAGCGGGCCACCTGATCATTGATCTCCAGCTGGAACTCGTCCGGATAAGTCGGCGGCGGAAAACGGCCTGTCTGCTGGAACATCGCAATCTGTCGCGCCGCGGATTCGGCAGTGGTCCGGAGCGGCACATACGTGGATGCCAGCGAGCCGGCTTTCACATAGGCCTGGCTGGGGCCGATCACTATTCTGCTGCGCCGGTAGGTGGTCAACAGAATGTGCTTGATGGTTCGCGGGTTGTAAATTGTGCTGTCGGTTGCTGCGAGCAGAAAGTCGCCGTACTCGAGAGCGCGGACGAGGGCAGGGATCAGATCATCGTTATCACTGACGATGAACACGCGCCCTTCCATGCCCAGTTCTGGCAGCCGGGGAGTGAGCTCTTCGTAAAGTTCTGCGGTTTCCGGCGTTGCCAGCATGGCCACACGGGTTGCGTGGGGCAGGATCACCTTCCCGGCCATGGCCTGGCGAATGAGCGGAGAATTATAGAGAACGGCGCCAATGTCACCCGCTGATCGCTCGGCATAGCCGGCGATAAAAGGCTTATCCACCAGCAGCGCCAGGATGGGAACGGTGCGGCTTTCCTGCCGAACCTGTGTAAAGGCTTCAGGGCCCAGGGTGATGATCACGCTGCCATCGCTCCGGGCTGTCTGGCCGGGTTGGAAGCGGCGGATCTCCGCGTCGTCTCCCAGTGCGTCCGCGAGCAGATTCATCATATGGCTGGTCAGGGCGGAATTATTCTCGCTGCCAGCCACGTACACCACAGCCCGCGGCACA
Organism: Marinobacter sp.; assembly: GCA_017643965.1. Taxonomy (GTDB): domain Bacteria; phylum Pseudomonadota; class Gammaproteobacteria; order Pseudomonadales; family Oleiphilaceae; genus Marinobacter. The sequence goes on along the minus strand of JAEPMM010000111.1, from coordinate 816 downwards.
TCCTGCGCGGATACAGGAGGGCAGAGGGCAAGAAGCGCCCAGATCACCAAGCAAAAGCGCACCCTGAGTGGCATCACACCGCCCAGCGACTCACGTTTTGGTTGCTTGTCTGGTCTCATACCGTCCCGGGTTCATAACTGTCCATCGGCAGGTTCAGAAGCGGACCCCTGCTTCCACAAAAAACTGGTTGTGATCGCTGATGATATTGTCGGGGCTCAGATCCGGATCCCGATTGAGGTAGTGTTGCATGGTCACAGCCAGTTCGTAACTATACTTTGGCGCATATATTCGCCGGGCAATCCGGAAATCCGCCCGCTCGAACTGGGAGCGCCGGAATTCATCAGCCCAGTAGAAGGTCGCGGCCGAGGTAAGATCAAACGGCAGCTGCTGAATCCACGAAAAACTGCCGGAATGTCGCACGGACAAGCGGCCGAGCAGCTCGACCACATAATCCTGATCCCCCGCATCCAGAGCATCGGGGTCACCGGTGTACCAGCCATTCTGGTCAAGGTAGGCGTAGGTGGCTCTGAGTTTCGTCCCGGCATAATCCACAGACGTTTCGACCTCAAAGCCCTCCTGGTCGAGCCCAACGTTGTTGGCGATGAACCAGTCTTCCTCGTTGATGACCCCGCTAATCATGTCCCGCAGCTGATCGTTGAAATACCGCACCTCCAGGGACAGCAGCGCAGTGTCCATGTAAAACTGCCCGAAATAACTGATTTCCCGTGAAATAATTCGCTCCTCGTCAAGGTCGACGCCAAAGGTGGAGGTGGTGGGATCGACCAGGTCCTCCACACGGAAGCGAGCGCCTTCCAG